>NZ_JAHRXJ010000007.1 GCF_019104765.1 Synechococcus sp. HK05
ACCACGGCATCAGCGGCGACGCCGGCGTGATCGCCAACAACTACATCGACTACGCGATCGCCGCTCTGGTCTGATTTTCAGATCGAAGCGCAACCGCGAGTTGCCCCGAGCCCCCCGCAACGGGGGCTTTTTTTGTTGCATCCGTGCGCCGTGGGGCCGGCGGCGATGGCAGCATCAGCAGCGCCATCGTTTTGGGCCATGGCCGCCGGCGACGCCGACCCATCGATCCCGGGCAACGGAGATCCGATCAGTGAAGAGGAGGCGCTGCGCCGCCTGCGCCTCACCGACGACCCCTCCGCGCAGTACTACGCGGCCTGGTGGCTGGGCCGGAACCGCAGCAGCCATCCCGATGCGGTGCCCCTGCTGCAGGAGGCGTTGCGCCAGCGCCGCCCCCGTGACCCCGGCGCGGGGGTGGAAGAAAACGCCGTTGCGCGCAACGCGGCCCGGGCCCTCGGCAAGCTCGGCCTCCCGGCCCAGGCGGCGATTCCCGATCTGCTGGCCACCCTCGAGGACGACGATCACGGCCTGCGCGAAGCAGCGGCCCGCGCCCTCGGTGACCTGCGCGCTCAAGCGGCGGTGGACCCCCTGCGCCGGCGTTTGGCCAGTGGCCCGGCGGTGGCCGGAGCCCAGCAACCCGGCACCCCCCGCTTGCAGGAACCCTGTGAAGCCCTCCTGGAAGCCCTCGGGGAGATCGGTGTGGCGGAGCCGCCGGTGTTGGCGGTGATCGAACCGTTTGTGGCCCATGAGCGGCCGTTGATCCGTAGCGCCGCCTGCCGGGCCCTGCTCCAGCTCACCCAGGAGCGCCGCTGGGGTGAGCAGCTGGTGCAACTCCTGCAACATCAACAGCTGCAGGTGCGGCGCGCAGCTCTGATGGATCTGGGGGCGGCTGGTTGGCGGGAGGCTCTTGAACCCATTGCTGCCACCCTGGCGGAGAACAGCCTCAAGTTGATTGCCCTGCGGGGTTTGGTGGAGCAAGGCGGTGGTTGGGCCGCTGCCGGCGGCCCATCGCCCAGGGCTGTGCCCGATGCAGCCACCGTGGCTGTACTCGATGCGATGGATGCCTTGCTGTGAGCCTGTCTGTTGTGACCCCATCGGATGTAACGGCCCTGGTGGCGGCCGTGCAGAGCGCCGACAGTGCTCTGGGCCTGCTGCAGGCCACGCAAGCCCTGGCGGCCTCAGCGCACCCGGACGGCGCCGCCTGCCTGGTGGAGGTGCTCGGCTTCAACAATCCAGGCGCCGCCGTGGCGGCCGTGGATGGCCTGATCGCCATCGGCGTGCCCGCGGTTGACACGATCCTCACCAACATCGACGGCTACAACTACGGCGCTCGTGCCTGGGCCGTGCGTGCCCTGGCTGGCATTGGTGACGTGCGGGGCCTGGAGGTGCTCGAGGATGCCCTCGGCAAGGACATCGGCCCCAGCGTGCGCCGCGCTGCTGCGCGGGGACTGGGCCAACTGCGCCTCGATGATTTGGCGCTCCCGCAGCGCCGTGCCGTGGCTGAGCGCTGCCTGCAGGCGCTGGTGGAGGGCTGCCGCGATGGCGAGTGGGTGGTGCGTTACGCCGTGGTGGTGGGGCTGGAATCGCTGGCGCCCGCCGTGCATCCCGCGCTGGCGGAGGGGCCTGCTGCCCAGCAGCGACTGCATGAGGCCCTGATCGGTTTGTGCCGCAACGCCACAGAGGAGGCGCCTGTGGTGCAGCTCAGAGCCGCGCTGGCCCTGCAGCGCCTGGGGGTGAGCCATGGCTGAGCAGCGCATCTTGTTTGTGTGCCTCGGCAACATCTGCCGTTCACCGGCCGCCGAGGGGGTGTTTCTGCACCTGATCGCCAGCGAAGGCCTGGAGGATCGCTTTGTGGTGGATAGCGCCGGCACCGGTGGCTGGCACGTGGGCAACCCCGCTGATCGGCGCATGCGCGCCGCCGCCGAGCGCCGCGGCATTCACCTGCCCAGCCGCGCTCGCCAGATCGAGCTGGCGGATTTCAGGGCGTTTGATCGCATCCTCACCATGGATGACGACAACCTGCGCAACGTGCGCTCCCTGGCCCGTGAACTCGGGGATCGGCCCGGTCTGGCGCGGATCGAGCCGATGACCAGCCACTGCCGCCAGCACCGGGCCAGCGAGGTGCCCGATCCTTACTACGGGGGCGAGCAGGGCTTCGAGCATGTGCTCGATCTGCTGGAAGATGCCTGCGGGGGCTTGCTGGAGAGCCTGTTGCGCGAGCAGCGCTAGGCCACCGGCTCCGGCCAGGCGTCGTGGGGCACCCGCTGGCGGAACAGCTGAACCAGCTGCTCGATCACCGCATCAATGCTCAGGCCATCGGTGATCAGCTCCAGTGCATCGTCGGCCTGGGTGAGCGGCGCCACCTCCCGGGTGGAATCGAGGTGGTCGCGTTCGGCGATCTGGGCTTCGAGCTCCGCCAGGGCCGGTACGGCGAAGCCGCGCTGCTCCAGATCGAGGGCGCGGCGGCGGGCTCGTTCGGCCACGGTGGCGGTGAGGAACACCTTCAGTTCGGCATCGGGGAACACGGCGGTGCCGATGTCGCGTCCTTCGGCCACCAGGCCGCCCCGCTCCCCCATGGCTTGCTGCTGGCGGGTGAGCGCTTCGCGCACGCAGCCATGGGCCGCCACCACCGACACCTGGGCAGTCACCTCCGGTGATCGGATGGCCTCGGTCACGTCGTGACCGTTCACGCTCACGCGCTGGCTGCCGGCGGCTGCGGTGCTCAACTGCAGATCGAGGCCGTCTAGCAGCGGTGCCACGGCGGCCGCATCGCTGACGTCCGCGCCGCTTTGCTGCACCAGCCAAGTCACCGCCCGGTACATGGCGCCGGTATCGAGATAGATCAGCCCAAGCCGCTCGGCAAAGGCGCGGGTCACGGTGCTTTTGCCGGCTCCGGCAGGGCCATCGATGGCAACAATCGCGGCTCGGCTCATCAGAAACACGTGGTCGATTAGGCGGCTGGGGCCGCAGTGGGCGGCGGCGGCCAGCAGGGTGAGGCCCGTGAGCGTGCTGCGGGGCTGCAGGCTGCGGGGGCACACCGCTTCTACATAGTCGAGCACCAGGCCGGCCTGCTCGAGCTGTTGCCGCACCTGCTTCAGTTTGGGGGCGAGCGCACTGCCAGGGGGCATGGCGTCGGCGGCAGCAGCCCGCAGGGCCAGGGGCAACGCGCTGGCCTGCTGGCGCTGCTCCGGGCTGAGGTAGCTGTTGCGCGAGCTCAGGGCCAGGCCGTCGGGCTCCCGCAGGGTGGGGCAGCCCACCACCTGCACCGGCAGCCCCAGATCGGCAGCCACACGCTGCAGGATCACCAGCTGTTGCCAGTCTTTCTCGCCAAGGAGCAGCTGATCCGGCCGGATCAGCCCCAAGAGGCGGCCCACCACCGTGGCGACGCCATCGAAGTGGCCGGGGCGATGGCGGCCGCACAGGCCCGCCTGCAGGGATTGCGGTGGCTGGATGCGGGTGAGCTCAGCCTCACCGGCGGGATAGAGCTCCTCCACACTCGGGGCGAACAGCGCATCGGCGCCAGCGGCTTCGGCCAGCTCGGCATCGCGCTCGAGCTGGCGGGGGTAGCGGCCGAAGTCTTCGTTGGCTCCGAACTGCAGCGGGTTGACAAACACGCTCACCAGCACCAGCGGCTGCCGGCCCGCCTGCGGGCGCCCAGCCCGGGCGATCAGGCTCTGGTGCCCTGCATGCAGGGCGCCCATGGTGGGCACGAAATGGATCGGTGCCGCACCGATGCTGCGGCGCCAGGCCTCCAGATCGGTGCAGCGGCGCAGCAGGCGCACGGGCTCTTGCGGCTGAAAGCGACCCTACCGGGCCAGCAAAAAGCCCACCGGCGTGGGGCCAGTGGGCTGAAGGAATGCCGGGGAAGCGTTCAGGGCTGGAGCACTTCCAGCTTCACGTTGGCGATGCCGCTGGAGATCAACCCCAGGCTGTTGGCGGCGCCATGGGCCAGGTCGATCACGCGGTTGCCATGGAAGGGGCCGCGGTCGTTGATGCGCACGATGGCGCTGCGGCCGTTGCCGAGGTTGGTCACCCGCACCTTCGTGCCGAACGGCAGGGTGCGGTGGGCCGCGGTGAGGGTGCCGGGGCGAAACACTTCACCATTGGCAGTGCGGTTTCCAAAGAAGCCGGGTCCATACCAGCTGGCCTGGCCCTGACTCACCGACTTCACCCGTGGCTGCTGTGGGGGTGTCGCGATCGGGAGTGTGGGTGCGGCGGGTTTGATCGGAAGCTCGTCTGAAGGCTCGGCCGACTCGAGGCTGGGCTCCACGCTGCGGATAGCCAGGTCGATGGAGGGGCTGCCAGCTTCAGCAGCAACGCGGCCGGTGGTGGCGAAGGCCGGGGGCAGACCAGTGCTGCCGGAGAGCAACAGGGCCGAACCACCAAGGAGACAGAGGCGACGCATAACAAGCGAAACTCGCCGCGATCAACGCAGCAGCCACGAAGAAGGGATGTGGCCCATCAACCTCGGAGCAATTCGGATTAGGCATCGCAGCAATTGCAAGCCTTTTCTGAACTGAAGGGATGACGGAGTTCCTATCGGCAATTAACGACGCAGCAAAGTTACTGGTCGTTCTCGGATGATTTGGTCTGCAATCGCACAGCTTGGATTGATCAGCATTTGCGATCAAATCTCGAACTAACGGCCATCGCAGGGATCTGCGGGGTTGACAAGAGGGTGGATGGATCACGGCCGCTGATTACCTCGATAAGCGGGGCTGATCGAAGTGCGTGCCAATTGGGCGGCCGGCTGCGGAATTGGCGTTCGCGGCGGCCCCTTGGCGGGGCAGGATCGAAGAACCCGTGAGTGGTTGCAGGGATGGACTACCGCACAGCCGGCGTTGATGTGGAGGCGGGGCGCGCGTTCGTCGAGCGCATTCGCTCGAGTGTTGAGTCCACGCGCCGGCCTGAGGTGTTGGGCGGCTTGGGTGGTTTCGGTGGCCTCTGTCGCCTGCCCCAGGGCATGCGCAAGCCGCTGTTGGTGTCAGGCACCGACGGTGTGGGCACCAAGTTGGAGCTGGCTCAGGCCCATGGCCGTCACCACGGTGTGGGCATTGATCTGGTGGCGATGTGCGTCAACGACGTGATCACCAGTGGAGCCCAGCCCCTGTTCTTCCTCGACTACATCGCCACTGGCAAGCTCACCCCCGAGGCGATGGCCCAGGTGGTGGAAGGCATTGCCGATGGTTGCCGCCAGAGCGGTTGTGCCCTGCTGGGGGGTGAAACCGCTGAGATGCCTGGCTTCTATGGCCCTGGTCGCTACGACCTGGCGGGCTTCTGTGTGGCTGTGGTGGAAGAAGACGAGCTGATCGACCCGGCGCGGGTGCAGGCCGGCGATCGCATCGTGGCGGTGGCCAGCAGCGGCGTGCACAGCAATGGCTTCAGCCTGGTGCGCCGCATCCTGGAGATGCGCGGGGTCACGCCCGACACCTGCCTGAGCCCCGGCGGTCCGGCTGTGCTCGATGCGCTTCTGGCGCCCACTGTGTTGTACGCCTCGCTGGTGCAGGCCCTGCTGGCGGATGGCGTGGAGCTGCACGGCATGGCCCACATCACCGGTGGCGGTCTGCCGGAAAACCTGCCGCGCTCCTTGCCTGCCGGTCTGCATGCCCGCCTTGATGCCGGTAGCTGGGAGCGTCCGGCCCTGTTCCGTTGGTTGCAGGAGAACGGGGAGGTGCCGGAGGCCGACCTCTGGAACACCTTCAATCTTGGTGTGGGCTTCTGTTTGGTGCTGCCCGAGTCGGCCGTGGAGGGGGCCCTGCAGGTTTGCCTGCGCCAGGGCCATCAGGCCTGGGTGCTGGGCCAGGTGGAGCCTGGTTCAGCTGGATCGGCGCCCCTGGCTGGATTGCCGTACTGATTCAGGGGCTCCAGCTGCCAAATTGCATCAGCCTGGCGTTTGCACCAGGTGAAGTGGCTTCAGCCCATTAGGGTCTGGGCACTACGGCGCGGTTTCGATTTTTGGCCGCGCCGGGCCTGATTGTTCGGCAACGCAGAACTCAGTGCATAGGTTTTGTTCTTCATAGGTTTGAGATGTCGTTAAACGGCTCGCTTTTAAACGCTTCAACCCGGATCACCCGCCGCCGCAGCTCTGCAGGCCCGATCCCGCCTAATCGCCCGCTCCGCCCGCGCGACGCCTACCCCAGCCGCAGCAGCGTGCGGCCCACCTTCCTCACCTTGCGCGACCACGGCAAGGTGTTCGTGGCGGATCTGCCCCGCCTCTCCGATGGCCAGCTGGCTCATGTGGGTAAGGAAGCCCGAGAAGTGCTCGAGAGCATCAGCCGCCGCCTCGAGGAGCTGGATCAGCAGCTGCAGCTCTCCCCTCAGGAGCAGGAAACCCGCATCCGCGCCGCCACCAAGCGCGACGTCACCGAGCGCTTCATTCGCGCTGTGGAAGAAGAGCAGGAGCAGCGCCGCACCAACCCCGCTCTGAAGGCGGCAGCTGGTGAATCCCTGGCCCGGGCCTTTTTGGAGATCGCCCGCCACCGCTTGCCCGGCGCCACTTTCGACTCCCTGCTACAGGAAGCGCTCACCGCCTGCGATGAGGGCCCAGCTTCGGCGGACGAGCCCGCCGCTCCGGCCCCGCTGGAAGCGCCTCGCCCCCGCTTGGTGTCGTTGAGCCGGCCGGCTGAGGCGGCGGAAGCCCCGGAGCGCGAGCGCATGCCCGTGGTGCTCACCCCGGACCCCTCGCCCCAAATGGGCCAGGCCTGATCAGGCGCTCTGGAAGGGATTGGCTGGCATCCGCGGGGCATCTGCCGCCAACGCCACTTGATCGAGGCTGCGGCGCTCCTCGCTGCTGAGCTCCCAGCTGAGCGCTGCGGCGGTGGCCTCCACCTGTGCAACGCTGCGTAGCCCTGGGATCGGCATGGCGCCGTGGGCGCGGCACCAGTTGAGGGCTACGGCGGCCAGGCCGCCGGGCCGGCCTGCGCTGATCTCCTGCAGGCGCTGCCGCAGCGGCTGCATCTGCGGCTCAAGCCGCAGGAACAGACTGCGGCGCGTACCGGTGAGTGGCCGGCTCGCGGCTGGTTCCCTGCGGCTCAGCAATCCCAGGGCCAGGGGGCTGTAGGCGATCAGCTCAATCTCGAGCTCACGGCATACCTCGGCCACGCCACCCGGCTGGATCGGTTGCGGTGCCAGCAGTGAGAGTTGCACCTGCAGACTGCGTAGGGGCACGCCCTGGTCCGCCAGGCGCCGGTGCAGCAGGCGCAGCCGCTTGGGCCCCACATTGGAGATGCCGAGGCTTTCCACGGCCCCGTTGCGCACCAGCTCGGCCAGGCCATCGAGCAAGGGCCCTTCCTGCCAGGGGGCATAGCGGGCCGTACTCCAGTGCAACTGCACCCGTTTCATTTGGCCCTGCAGCCGTTCCTGGGAGGCGGCGAAGGCGCGGCGGTAGCCCTGGCGGCCCAGGCGCCAGGGGAAGGGGGCCAGCTTGGTGGCAATGCACAGCTGGCGGCGCTGCTCGGCCGGCGCGGCCAGGGCGAAGCGCCCCAGCAGCGCTTCGCTGCGCCCGTTCAGCCGGCCTGTGCCATAGGAATCAGCCGTGTCGAAAAAGAGGAGCCCCCGCTCCAGGCAGCGTTGGAAGGTGGCGGCCAAAGCGTCGTCGTCGCGCTTGGGGTCGTAGCCCCACAGGAATTGGTTGCCCCAGGCCCAGGTTCCCACCCCAATCCCGGGTTGTCCGCTGCCGCTTGCCATGATCGAGCCAGTCGGGGCCATCTCTGCGGTGAATTCTCTGCCCAGTTCTGCCGCGGCCGCGGGCGCTGCTCAGCTCGCCACCGGTGCGGCTGATGCCCCGCAGTCCGGCGAGGTTGCGCCCCACGCGGTGGCCGATCCAGTGCTTTGCGGTCATTGCGGCCGCACCGCCAGCAATGGACTGGTGTGCATTGGCGCCTGTGTGGCCGATTCCGGCTACTGATGCGGCCAAGAGTCTTCCGCTGCACCGCCTTGGCGGTCGCCGCATTGCTGGCCAGTCCGGCGGGCCCAGCACCGGCGGCCGATGCCTTTGGGCGTTGGCGCACCCGGCCCAACAGCTGTGTGGTGGAGCACGGGGCGGCCCCCAGGCTGCGCTGCCAGGAATTGCAGTTGGATCAGCGCAGCCCTGAGGTGCTGCGCCTCAGCGTGCAAGCCGAGGCCAAGGAGCCCGGTGTACTGATCCGGTTGACGCTGGTGGGTGCGCTGGCGGAAGGCAGCGAGCCCATGGCCTGCCGCAACGGCAGTTGTTCGCTGAAACGCGGGCTCAGCATCAGCTTGGTGAGCTTCAGCCTGGCCCGTTTCGATGGGCGTGGATTGGTCCAGGGCCTGCCGCGCACCTGGTCGGCCCAGGGGAGTTGTCAGATCGACCCCAGCGAACTGCGCTGCGAAGCCCTGAATGTCGCCCTCGCGGAGGCTGGTGAGCCGCCATGGACGATCTCAGCGCAACTGCGCTGAGGTGTAACGAGAGGCGGCACCCAGATTCGAACTGGGGGTAAAGGATTTGCAATCCTCTGCCTTACCACTTGGCCATGCCGCCGGGCGGGAGCAAACTCCCAGGGCGGATCGTATCAGTCACGGGATGCCCGGCCGTTTGCTGGTGCTGAGCAACGGCCATGGGGAAGACCTCATCGCGTTGCGGGTGCTCCAGGCCCTTCACCGCCGCCGGCCGGAGCTGGAGATCGCGGTGATGCCCTTGGTGGGAGAGGGCGGCGCCTTCGCTGCCGCGGAGGCTGCCGGGGTGCTCCGCCGGGTGGGCCCGCGCCGCCACCTGCCCAGTGGCGGCTTTAGCAACCAGAGCCTGCGGGGCCTGGTGGCTGATCTCTGGGCTGGCGTGCTCGCGCTGAGCTGGCGCCAATGGCGCCTGGTGCGCCGCTGGGGGCGCCGCGGTGAACCTGTGCTGGCTGTGGGGGATCTGCTGCCGCTGCTGCTCGCCTGGGGCAGCGGGGCTCCCTACGGCTTCATCGGCACCCCTAAGAGCGACTACACCTGGGCCAGTGGTCCGGGCTCTGCGGGGCTGGCGGCCCTGTATCACCGCTGCAAGGGCAGCGAGTGGGACCCCTGGGAATGGGCGCTGATGGCGGCGCGGCGCTGCCGTCTGGTCGCGATGCGTGACGCCCTCACCGCCCGCGGCCTGCGGCGGCATGGCGTGCGGGCCCTGGCGCCCGGCAACCCGATGATGGATGGTCTGCGGGCTGAACCCCTCCCGGCAGAGCTCAGCAGCTATCGCCGCCTGCTGCTCCTGGGGGGAAGCCGCATGCCCGAGGCCCTGGGCAATCTGCGCCGGTTGCTGGAGGCCTTGGCGTTGCTTGAAAACCCCGATCCCCTGTTGGTGTTAGCCCCCTGCGGCTCCAGGCCGGCCCCAGGTGACTGGGCGCCGCTGCTGGGCGGCCTGGGCTTCGAGCCGGCGGCTGCACCACCGCAGTTGCATGCGGCAGCGGCCTGGCGGCGTGGACGTGTGCTGCTGGTGGTGGGCCCTGGGCGATTCGCGGCCTGGGCCGGCTGCGCTGAGCTGGGCTTGGCGGCGGCGGGCACGGCCACCGAGCAGCTGGTGGGCCTGGGGGTGCCGGCCCTGTCGCTGCCGGGGCCCGGCCCCCAGTTCAAGGTGGGGTTTGCCCAGCGCCAGAGCCGCCTGCTTGGGGGCTCGGTGGCGGTGTGCCGTACGCCGGAGGTGTTGGCCAGGCGCCTGGAGCTGTTGCTGCACGATCCGCAGCGGCGGGATGCCCTGGGGCGGATCGGCCGGCGCCGCATGGGAGCCGCCGGCGGTAGTGAAGCGTTGGCGCGGCTGCTGGAGCAGCGCCTGCTCGAGCCGGTTGCAGGTCAGGCGGGATGATGGCGCTACGCCTTCAGCAGCCCGCATGGCAGCGCCCCAGGACAAGGACTACGTGATTGCCTGCGGAAAGCTGGCCAGCGCTTTGAGCATCAGCATTGCCGCCGCCCGCCGCAAGGTGGATCTGGTGGCGGCCCGTGAGGATGTGCGTGACAACGCCGGGCGCCTGCTCATCGCGCAGCGGCTGCTGGTGGAGAGCGAAGGCGTAGGCCAGGAATCCAGGCAGTTGCTCGACGTGCTCCTGGAAGCGGTGAAGGAAGAGGAGAACTACCTGGGCGACGACTGAGCCCGGCTCAGCTGCGGTGCTCAAAGATGGCGCCGAAGCGGCCGCGATCGAGCTCGGCGATCACTGGGATGCACTGGAAGCTGCGCTGCGCCAGATCCAGGCGTTCTTCGCGCTCGAGCATCTGGATCAGTCGCTCGCGGGCCGGCAGCAGATAGCGCACATCGTTGGCGGCATAGGCCAGCTGCGCCTCGCTGAGTTCTTCCACCCGCCCCCAGTCGCTGCTCTGGGCACCCTTGTCGAGCTCCACGCCGCAGAGCTCATTCACCAGCTCCTTGAGGCCATGGCGGTTGGTGTAGGTGCGCGCCAGGCGGCTGGCCACCTTGGTGCAGAACAGAGGCTGCACGGCGATGCCGAGGCCTTCGCCCAGGGCTGCCACATCGAAGCGGGCGAAGTGGAACACCTTCACGATGGCCGGGTGCTCCATCAGTTGTTTGAGCAGCGGGGCTTCGCTCTGGCCCCGCAGGATGCGGATGCAGCACACGTTGTCCTGGTCGTCGCTGATCTGCACCAGGCAGAGGCGATCGCGGCCATGCACCAGGCCCATCGCTTCGGTGTCCACCGCTAGGGCGCTGGAGCGGCCCAGGAGCTCATGCCATTCCGGTGTGAGATCGCCATCGAGCACGGCGAAGCGGGCCGGGCTGGAGCCGGCGGCCGGTGCAGCGGGACCGCTGGATTGGGAGCTGGTCAAGGTGAGGGCGGGAGCTGGAGCCATCGTCGCGGACCGCCGGCCGCGCACCGGCAAAACCCAAGATCATCTTTCGCTCTTGAAAATCGAAATGAGACTGCGCTAGCAGGTGGGTGTGCCGCTGGGTTGTTGTGATGCGATCCCCCTGCTCCCCGGGGCTTTCGGGTCTTGGAGCGATTCGAGCCTTTTTTGAGCAGCCGCCCATTCAGCATCTGGGTCTCGAGCTGGCTGTCTGCTGGATTCTCGAGTGCTTGCTCGAGCACGACAGCTACCCCACCGCGCTGATGCACGACCTGTGCGATGCGCACCCGAAGCTGCGGTTGTCGGAAACGGTGCTGCAGCAGTCGATCCATTTCCTCGATCACGAGGGGGCGATCAGCACCTACAGCCAGCGCTGCCCCAGTCGAGGTCGG
The DNA here is from genome assembly GCF_019104765.1 of Synechococcus sp. HK05. NCBI lineage: Bacteria > Bacillati > Cyanobacteriota > Cyanophyceae > Synechococcales > Synechococcaceae > Synechococcus > Synechococcus sp. HK05. The sequence goes on from NZ_JAHRXJ010000007.1 coordinate 11,172, forward strand.
CCTCGGCGGATGCTGCACCTGCTGGATGAGCACCGCGCCGCCGCCCAGGAGCTGATGACGCCGTGGCGGCACTGGCTTGAGGAGAATGAAGCGCATCTGCACGGCGGCGCGCATGCCCCCAGCCCTGGGTTCCACCCTGCTGCTCACCCTGCTCCTGGCTGTCGGCCTGGTGTTCTTCCTGCGGGCCGCCAGTAAAGACCGCACCACCGTGGTGGAGGTGCGCTCGTCCCGTCCACCCCTCGAAGTGCTGCCGGTGATGGCCGACTGGCTCAAGCAGCGCGGTTGGCTCGAGCAGGAGAGCAATCCTGAGCGGCGTCTGCTGCGCTTCCGCGGCCAGGTGCAGGCCAGCGGCGGCTTGGCGGTGTTGCTGTCGCTGCTGGGTGGCGTGGGGGCCGGCTGCCTGGGGCTGGTGCTACGTCAGCTGATGCCGCCGTTGCAGTGGTGGCCGCTGCTCTTGATCGGCTTGGGGCCCCTCGCCGGGGTGCTGTATCGCCGCCGCGCCGCCCGCGCTGAAGTGGTGGAGCTGCGCCTGATCAGCCACGACCAGGCCACCGGCAGTGCCCTGCGCCTCCGTGCCCACCGCGATGAGCTGATTGCGCTGGAGCAGGAATTGGGGCCCCAGCTGGGGCTGTTCAGCGATGGGAATCTGCTGAGCTCCCCGATCTGAGCCAGAGTGATCAGCTGACATCGCCGCCGTCACGCATGGCCTGCCCGACTGGCCTTCGCCGCAGTGTGTTGTTGGCAGGGTTGCTTCTGGGCACCCTGGGCCTGGCGGCAGCGGCCGAGGCCCCCGCACCCCGCAGTGGCGGCACGGATCCGCTCACCGGCGTGCGCAGCCGCCTCCAGCGTGATTGGGTCGGGCGCCGCGCCGTCGGGCGTGAGGTGGAGATTCTGGTGATGGCCGGCCATGCGGATTCCCAGGGCATTCCCGGTGCCGGAACCTCCGGTGCTGCGGTGGATCTGGCCGGTGCCCGGCCCATGCAGCCCGGCATCCGCGACGAGCTCTATTGGAATCTCGAGGTGGCCCGGCGGGTGGTGGAGCTGGGCCGGCAGCGCGGGCTCAACATCCGCTTCTACGACCCGCAAGTGCGCACGATCCACAACGGCGACGACCCCCGCACCAATTGGAGTGTGGGCAAGGCCCATGCCGCCGCCGGGGGCTATGCCCTCGAGATTCACTTCGACGCCTACGGCCCGGATGGGGTGGGATCCGGTGTGATCCCGGCGCTGCATCGCCCCCACAGCAGCCTTGACGAAAGCCTGGCCCAGGCATTCGGCGGCTACCCACGCCAGTTCCGCGGCGGCCTCGGCGGCCCCCGCCGCGGCATCACGATCCTGGAAATCGGCAAGCTCGAGGCCCCGCTGGAGCCGGCGCTGCGCAATCCAGCCAGCCGCGAGCAGGCCCTCGCTGCGATCACTGCACGGGTGGTGAATGCCCTGGAGTTGGGGGTGGGCGGCGTGGCTGAACCCACCGCCGCCGCCGCTCCAACGCCTGCTTCAGTTCACAGCCCCGTGGGGCTGGCAACGGCCGATCAATGAGGCGTCGCCCAGCCAGTTCTGGGGCTTGGTGAACAGCTCGGTGAGCAGCGCTTCGCGGCTGCCGGCCTCGGGCTGATAGCCGTATTCCCAGCGCACCAGCGGCGGCAGCGACATCAGGATCGATTCGGTGCGGCCGTTGGTTTGCAGACCAAAGATGGTGCCGCGGTCGAACACGAGGTTGAACTCCACATAGCGGCCGCGGCGGTAGAGCTGGAACTGGCGTTCACGCTCGCCGTAGGGGGTGTGCTGCCGCTTTTCAGCGATCGGCACATAGCTCGGCAGGAAGGCGTTGCCGCAGGCGCTGGCCAGAGCGAACAGCTGCTCCCAGCTTTGGGGTTGGGCGCCCACCCGCTGGCCGGCCGCGGCGGCGGGACCGGCGGGGTTCTGGCCTTTGTAGAGCACGCCGCGGGGGTCTTGGTAGTCGTAGAAGATGCCGCCCACGCCGCGGGTTTCATCGCGGTGCTTCAGATAGAAGTATTCGTCGCACCAGGGTTTGAAAACCTCATAAAACGAGGGGTTCACGCAGTCGCAGGCGCTTTTGAGGGTGCTGTGGAAATGCTTGGCGTCGTCGAGGAAGGGGTAGTAAGGGGTGAGGTCGGCGCCGCCGCCGAACCACCACACCGGGCCCGCCTCGAAATAGCGGTAGTTGAGGTGAACGGTGGGGATGTAGGGGTTGCGCGGGTGCAGCACCATCGAGGTGCCGGTGGCGAACCAGCGATGGCCCTTGGCCTCCGGGCGCTGGTTCAGGATCGATGGGGGCAGTTCGCTGCCCTCCACCTCCGAGAAGTTCACACCGCCCTGCTCAAACACGCGGCCGCCCTTCATCACGCGCGAGCGTCCGCCGCCGCCCTCAGGCCGCACCCAGCTTTCTTCGGCAAAGCGGCCGGTGCCGTCGAGTTGCTCGAGGCCGGAGCAGATCGAATCCTGCAGGCCCATCAGCAGCGCCTTGGCCCGCTCCCGCGAATCCGCTGGCGGTGCCTCCAGCGCCGGGGCAGCCGCGGCAGGGGTGCTGCCCAGCTTGGCTTTGGCTCGCGACAGCAGGCCCTTCAACATTCAGTGCAACCCCAGCGGGGCTCCGGCAAACCGCCTCACCTTTTCAGCTCAACCAGCCGGCGCACAAGCTTTCGAGAGAGTTCGTGATCACGATGGCGGGATGCCGTTGGCCGGGCGTTGCTGGCCGCTAAGGCTTCTGGCCATCGCTTCTAGGATCCGGGTTCTTTCCTCCCGCCCGATGGCCAGCGCTGATCAGGCCTTAGCCCAGGCCCTCGCCGCCCTCGAGCCCCTCACCGATGCCGGCAGCGGTCGCAGCCTGCTGGAGCTGCAGTGGATTCAGCAGGTGCGCGTGCAGAACAACCGGGTGGTGTTCCGCTTGGCTCTGCCCGGCTATGCCAATGCCCAGCGCGAGCGCATCGCGGCTGATGCCCGCGGTGCCCTGCTGCAGGTGGGCGGTATCGAGGATGTGCAGATTGAGCTGGCACCTCCGCCGGCTCCGGCGGCCGCCCATCAGCAGGCGCCGATCGGTGCGGCCGGCCATGGCGGCGGCGGCCCTGAGAAGCAGTCGATCCCAGGCGTGAAGCAGGTGATTGCCGTGAGCAGCGGCAAAGGCGGTGTGGGCAAGAGCACCGTGGCCGTGAACCTCGCCTGTGCCCTGGCGGCCTCCGGCCTGAAGGTGGGCCTGCTCGATGCGGATATCTACGGCCCCAATGCCCCCACGATGCTCGGGGTGGCGGATCAAACGCCCGAGGTGCAGGGCAGCGGCAACACCCAGATCCTCACGCCGCTGGAGAGCTGCGGCATCGCCATGGTGTCGATGGGGCTGTTGATCGATGCCCATCAGCCGGTGATCTGGCGTGGGCCGATGCTCAACGGCATCATTCGCCAGTTCCTGTATCAGGTGGAGTGGGGTGAGCGCGACGTGCTCGTGGTGGATCTGCCCCCGGGAACCGGCGACGCCCAGCTCAGCCTCGCCCAGGCGGTGCCCATGGCGGGCGTGATCATCGTGACCACGCCGCAGATGGTGTCGCTGCAGGATGCACGCCGTGGCTTGGCGATGTTCCAGCAGCTTGGGGTGCCGGTGCTGGGGGTGGTGGAAAACATGACCGCCTTCATCCCGCCCGATGCGCCTGAGAAGCGCTACGAGCTGTTCGGCTCCGGTGGCGGCGCTCAGTTGGCTCAGGAGAGCGGGGTGCCGCTGCTGGCGCAGTTGCCGATGGAGCTGGCGGTGGTGCAGGGCGGAGATGGCGGCCGCCCGGCGGTGCTCAGTGCACCCGAATCGGCTACAGCCCAGGCTTTTCGTGATCTGGCAGCACGCCTGCTGCCACTGGCGGCCCCCGCATGACCCTGCTGGGGCTCTGGGGCCGGCGCCGCAGCGCCCTGTTCGCCGCCGGTGGCTCCCGCCGTCGCCGCTGGGTGGATCGCGTCGACAAGCTGCTGTGGTGGATTCCCCTGGCGATGATCTTCGTGTCGGGGATCCTGATCGCCAGCACCCAGCGCCAGGCGGATTACGCCGATTGGTATCAGCACTGGGTGACGGCGGCAGTGGGGTTGGTAATTGCCCTGGGCCTGGCGCGGGTGCCCGTGGAGAGCATCACCCGCTGGCCCTGGGTGATCTATGGCGTCACCGTGGCCAGCTTGGTTGCGGTGCGGGTGGTGGGGGTGAGTGCCCTCGGCGCCCAGAGCTGGATCAACATCGCCGGCTTCAATGTCCAGCCCTCGGAATTCGCCAAGATCGGCGCGATCCTGCTGCTGGCGCGCGTGCTCTCACGCCATCCGGTGGAGCGCCCGGTGGATCTGGTGCGCCCGGTGGCGATCATCAGCTTCCCCTGGCTGCTGGTGCTGGTGCAGCCCGATCTGGGCACCTCACTGGTGTTCGGTGCATTGCTGTTGGTGATGATGTTCTGGTCGGGGATGCCCGGCAGCTGGGTGGTGCTCTTTCTCTCCCCGGTGATCACCGCGATCGTGGCCGGGGTGTTCCCCTGGTTGCTGCTGGCCTGGATTCCGGCGATGGGGCTCGTGGCTTGGAAGAGTCTTCCTTGGAAGCGGGTTGGGCTTTCGCTCGTGCTGGCGGTGCAAGGGGTGTTTGCGGTGGCCACCCCCTGGCTGTGGAACAACTTCCTGCAGCCCCACCAGCGCGACCGCCTCACGCTCTTCCTCGATCCCAACAAAGACCCCCTCGGCGGCGGCTATCACCTGTTGCAAAGCACCGTGGGCATCGGATCCGGTGGTGTGTTCGGCACTGGGCTGTTGCAGGGTCATCTCACCCTGTTGCGCTTCATCCCGGAGCAGCACACCGATTTCATCTTCAGCGCCCTGGGTGAGGAGCTCGGCTTTGTGGGCTCGGTGCTGGCGGTGCTCGGGTTTGTGTTCTGGATCTGGCGCCTGCTGCAGATCGCCGGCAAAGCCCGTACGGATGTGGAGTCGCTGGTGGTGGTCGGCGTGGGGGCGATGGTGATGTTTCAGGTGGTGGTGAACATCAACATGACCATTGGCCTCGGTCCGATCACCGGCATCCCCCTGCCCTGGTTGAGCTACGGCCGCTCGGCGATGTTGGTGAACTTCATCGCCCTGGGCCTGTGTGCCTCGGCGGCTCGCCGCGGCGCCCAGAGGCTGCCCCGCTGGTGAGCGCCTCAGGGCCCGCGAGTTTGGAGCAGCTGCGGCAGCGGCTGGCGGAGGGGGTGCCGCCCGGTTGCAGCGACGACGACAGCGTGCGCCGCCAGTGGTGGGCGGCCCTCGCCACCTTGCAAGAGGATTTTTTGCTGCCCCTTGGGGCGCAGCAGGGGGTGTGGCTCGCGGCACCATTGCCGGCCTTGCACGAGCCGGATCTGTTGCAGCAGTTGCAGGGTTGGGTGTGGGCGCCGGCGGAGCTGGGTGATTTGCTGCAGGCCGGCTCTCCCCTGTTGCCGCCTGGGCTCAGCAGTGCACCGGCCCGAGCGGCGGGCGGCTTCCAGCGCCAGCCGCTCCTGGAGGCCGATGGCACGGATCCGCTGCTGCTGGTGCTCACCCCGCGCCTGCAGGTAGCCATGGCGCTCCTGGGCGAGAGCGGCCAGCGGCGGCTGGTGGTGCGCTTTGACCCGCCCACGCTCTCAGCGGCCCTGAGCCTGCTGGATGAGCGCTTGCAGCACACCGATCCCCAGCAGGGGCAGCGGCTGCGCCAGGCGATTCAGGCGCTGGGGCCGTTACAGAGCGATGAGCAGCTGGCCCAGCGCTTCTGGCCGCGGCTGGCGGAACGGCTGGCGGCCATGGCCCCAAGCCTCACCCTCCAGCCTCTCGTGCACCGCAGCAGCACCACTGATGCCAGCGCCAGCACGGGCCCGAGCAGTGAGCTGGCGCTGCTGGAGGCCCTTACCCATGAGGTGCGCACACCGCTGGCCACGATCCGCACCCTGATCCGCTCGCTGCTGCGCCGCAGCGATTTGCCGGCTCTGGTGCGCCAGCGTTTGCAGCAGATCGATGGTGAATGCAGCGAACAGATCGATCGCTTTGGCCTGATCTTTCTGGCGGCGGAGCTGCAGCGCCAGCCGGGCAGCGCTGAGCCCCCGCAAGCGCTGGCCCGCACCGATCTGGCCCGGCTGCTGGAGCAGCTGGAGCCGGTGTGGCGTCAGCAGTTGCTGCGCCGCAGCCTTGCGATCGAATTGAGCTGCAGCCCGGAGTTGCCGCCCGTGCTCAGCGATCCGGCGCGGCTTGAAACCGTGCTCGGCGGCCTGGTGGATCGCTTTAGCCGCGGGCTACCTGCCGGGGCGGTAGTGCGCCTGAGCCTGCAGCCCGCCGGCGCCCGTTTGAAGCTGCGCTTCAGCGCCAGCGAGGCGGTGCTCGTGGAGCTGGCTGAGCCGGCGGCCGCGGAGCGGGTGGGGCCGGTGTTGAGCTGGAATCCGGGCACCGGCAGCCTGCAGCTCAGCCGTCAGGCCACCCAGCGGTTGTTCCATAGCCTCGGGGGGCGGTTGGCGGAGCGGGCCGGCAACGATCTCACTGTGTTTTTCCCGGTGGCACAGGCCTGAACCCGAGCGGTTTGTTGACGGGTGTGAAGACCCCGCAGCGCCGGGCTGTTGGCCCCAAAACACGGTGCTAGCTTCCGGTCGAAACGGTCTGCGGTCCGCCGACTCCCCTCTCCGGAACAGCCATGGCATTGAGCGGTCAACTCCCGAAGTACATCGGCAGCACGGGCGGTCTGCTCAACGCCGCTGAAACCGAAGAGAAGTACGCCATCACCTGGACCAGCAGCAAGGTTCAGGCGTTCGAGCTCCCCACCGGTGGTGCCGCCCACATGAACGAGGGCGAAAACATCATGTATTTCGCTCGTAAGGAACAGTGCCTGGCCCTGGGCACCCAGCTGCGCACCAAGTTCAAGCCCCGCATCGAGGACTACAAGATCTACCGGATCTTCCCCGGCGGCGACACTGAATTCCTGCACCCCAAAGATGGTGTGTTCCCCGAGAAGGTGAACGAGGGCCGTCCGATGGTGGGTCACAACGCTCGCCGCATCGGTCAGAACGGCAACCCCGCCAGCATCAAGTTCACCGGCAAGAACACCTTCGATTCCTGAGGCTGGCTCAGCCCGCCCCAGCGTCCTGCGGCGGGGCGATCAACCTCTATAAAGGCGGGGCCAGGCGCCCCGTTTTTTTTGCCTGCACGCCCCGTGATGCCTTCTCCCGACCGCGCCACTGTTCTGGCCCAGGCTGAGGCGGGCAGCAGCTTTATTCCGATCTGGCGCACCTGGCCGGCGGATCTGGAAACACCGCTCACCACCTGGCTGAAGGTGGGTGCCGGCAGCGACCACGGCGTGCTGCTGGAGAGCGTGGAGGGCGGTGAGCGCATCGGCCGCTGGAGCTTTGTGGTGAGCGATCCGCTCTGGACCCTCACCGTGCGCGGCGATCAGGCGGAGCAGTGCTGGCGTGATGGCCGCGGCCATACCCTCCAGGGCAATCCCTTTGATCTGCTGCGCGAGGCGCTGCAGCCTTACACCCCCTCCACCATTCCCGGGCTGCCGCCGGTGGGGCAGTTGTTTGGCTTCTGGGGCTATGAGCTGATCCGCTGGATCGAGCCCAGCGTGCCCGTGCATCCCACCAACCCCGCAGGCCCTCCGGATGGTTGCTGGATGTTGGCCGACAGCCTGTTGGTGTTCGATCAGGTGAAGCGGCAGATCACGGCCGTGGCCTATGTGGATTGCAGCGCTGGCGCTGATCCGGCCGCCGCGTACGACGCGGCCATGCAACGCCTCGACGGCCTGGAGCAGCGCATGCATGCGCCCCTGCCGCCCGGTCTCACGCCCCTGGACTGGCGCGAGTCGCCCACGGCGGAGCTGCCCACCACCAGCAACCGCACCCGGGAGGATTTTGAGGCGGCGGTGCTCAGCGCCAAGGAGCACATTGCCGCTGGAGATGTGTTCCAGCTGGTGATCAGCCAGCGGCTGGAAACCGAGGTGCAGCGCGAGCCCTTCGAGCTCTATCGCAGCCTGCGGATGGTGAACCCATCTCCCTATATGGCGTTCTTCAACTTCGGCGGCTGGCACCTGATCGGCTCCAGCCCCGAGGTGATGGTGAAGGCTGAGCCCATGGCCGATGGCAGCGGCCGGGTGAAGGCTTCCCTGCGGCCGATTGCCGGCACCCGCCCCCGCGGTGTGGATGAGGCGGAAGACCAGGTCCTGGAAGCGGATCTGCTGGCCGACCCCAAGGAGCGGGCGGAGCACGTGATGCTGGTGGATCTGGGCCGCAACGACCTCGGCCGCGTCTGCCAGCCCGGCAGCGTGAGTGTGAGTGAACTGATGGTGATCGAGCGCTACTCCCATGTGATGCACATCGTGAGTGAAGTGGAAGGGCTGCTGGATCCCTCTCGCGACGTGTGGGATCTGCTGATGGCCTCCTTCCCGGCGGGCACGGTGAGCGGCGCCCCCAAGATCCGCGCCATGCAGCTGATTCATGCCCTGGAGCACGATGCGCGCGGGCCCTATTCCGGCGTCTACGGCGCCATGGATCTCAGCGGTGCCCTCAACACCGCCATCACCATCCGCACGATGGTGGTGCTGCCGGCCCAGAACGGGGGCTGGCGGGTGCAGGTGCAGGCGGGCGCCGGGCTGGTGGCGGATTCGGTGCCGGCATCGGAGTTTCAAGAAACCCTCAACAAGGCCCGCGGCATGCTCAAAGCTCTGGCCTGCCTGGCATGAGCTACCCCCTGTTGCTCAAGGGCTTCGAGGTGGAGCTCTACACCGGCCGCGCCGACGGCACGGTGGTGGGTTGCTCAGCCGAGGCGGCTGAGGCCTTGGAGGGGTTTGTGACCGAACCCGATTGCCGCAATCTCGAATACACCACACCGCCGGAGGCCGGCTACGCCGCCCAGCTGGAGCTGCTGCTGGAGCCGCGCCGGCGCCTGCGCTGCTGGTTGGCCGATCGGGAGCTCACGCTGCTGCCCGGCAGCACCCTGAGCACGGGCGATAGCCGCCGCTTCGAGCGCTCCGATCCAGCCAACCCGTATCACGCCTACATCGAGGCCACCTACGGCACCCGGGTGGTGACGGCCAGCGTGCACATCAACCTGGGCCTCACCGAGATGGAGGCCCTGTTTGCCGCCTGCCGACTGGTGCGCTGTGAGGCGGCGCTGCTGCTGGCCCTCAGTGCCAGTTCACCATTCCTCGATGGGGTCGCCACCGGCGCCCATTCCCAGCGGTGGCTGCAGTTCCCGCTCACCCCAGAGCAGGTGCCGCTGTTTGAGAGCCATCAGCACTACGTGCGCTGGGTGGAGGAGCAGCTGCAGCTGGGCACCATGCAAAACGTGCGCCATCTCTGGACGTCCGTTCGCCCCAATGGCGATAACCGGCCCCACGATCTCAACCGGCTGGAGATCCGCATCTGCGATCTGATCGCCGATCCGCTCCAGCTTCTGGCTATCACGGCCTTCGCCGAGCTGCGCATTCAGCAGTTGCTGCGTGATCCCCAGGCTCACGACCCACTGCACGCCAGCGCCCTGAGCCTCGAGCAGCTGGCTGAGCTGGCCGATGCCAATGATCGGGCTGCGGCCCGCAGCAGCCTCGATGCAGAGCTGCGGCATTGGCGCCATGGGGAACCGCTGCTGGCCCGCCAGTGGTTGGCTACGGAGCTGCAGGCGTTGGCCCCCCTGGCCCAGCAGCTGGAGCTGGAGCGCTGGCTGGCGCCCTTGCACAGCCTGCTTCAGGATGGAAACCAGGCGCAGCAGTGGCTCTCAGCTCATGCCGCTGGTGCGGCCGTGGCGCCCTTAATCGCGGCTGGCGCTGCCGCGATGGCCCAGCGGGAAGGCGAGCTCACGGCCGTGCTTGCGACAGACGGCGCAGCCGCTTTGGGATGATCATGGCCAACGTCTCTGCCTCGCACAGTTCCATGGGGCTCACCCTCACCGCCAACGAAGCCTCTGCTGTCGCGGTTGAGCCCCGGGTCACGCGTCTGCTCGATGAGCGCCTCGAGCTGGTGGAAGACCTTTGGCAGACGGTGCTGCGTAGTGAATGTCCGGCGCAGCAGGCGGAGCGGCTGCTGCGCATGAAGGAGTTGAGCTGTGAGGTGGATGGGGTGCCCGGCGACGCCTCCAGCTCAGAAGCCGCCGAGCGCTCCACCGCCGAAATCATCGAACTGATCCGCGCTATGGATCTGGCGGAGGCCATTGCCGCCGCCCGAGCGTTTTCGCTCTATTTCCAGCTGGTGAACATCCTCGAGCAACACATCGAGGAAGACAGCTACCTGGCGAGCCTGCGGGCCCACCACCCTGAGGATCTCAATGATCCCTTTGTGCCGCCCCTCGCCAGCCAGAGCGAGCCAGCCACCTTCCGCGAGTTGTTCACGCGCCTGCGGGCCCTGGGGGTTCCTCCTGCCCAGATCGAACAGCTGCTGGTGGAGCTCGACATCCGCCTGGTGTTCACAGCCCACCCCACCGAGATCGTGCGCCACACGGTGCGCCACAAGCAGCGGCGGGTGGCCACGCTGATTCAGCAGCTGCAGCAAAGCCAGCCCACCAACCTCAACGATCATCAGAATCTGCGCCTGCAGCTTGAGGAGGAAATCCGGCTGTGGTGGCGCACCGATGAGCTGCATCAGTTCAAGCCATCGGTGCTGGATGAAGTGGATTACGCCCTCCACTACTTCCAACAGGTGCTCTTCGGCGCCATGCCGCAGCTCCGGCAGCGCATCCGGAATGCCCTCACCGCCACCTACCCCGATGTGGCGCCCCCCAGCGATGCCTTCTGCACCTTCGGCTCCTGGGTGGGCTCCGATCGCGATGGAAACCCCTCGGTGACGCCTGACATCACCTGGCGCACCGCTTGCTACCAGCGCCAGCTGATGCTCGAGCGCTACGTGGCGGCTGTGGGTGATCTGCGCGATCAGCTCAGCATCTCGATGCAGTGGAGCCAGGTGAGCGCACCGCTGCTCGAATCGCTGGAGATGGACCGGCTGCGCTTCCCCGAGATTTACGAGGAGCGCGCCGCCCGCTACCGGCTCGAGCCCTACCGCCTGAAGCTCAGCTATGTGCTTGAGCGGCTGCGGCTCACCCATCAACGCAACCAGCAGCTGGCCAGCGCCGGCTGGGAAGCTCCCGGTGAAACCCGTCCGCCGCTGCCGGAATTCGGCCAGGGCGTGCTGGCGGCAGCACCGGCGCCGGAGCTCCACTACGCCACGGTGACTGAATTCCGCACCGATCTGGAGCTGATCAACGACAGCCTTCAGGGCACCGGCCTCACGTGTGAGCCCCTGGAAAACCTGATCGCCCAGGTGCATACCTTTGCTTTCTGCCTGGCCAGCCTCGATATCCGCCAGGAGAGCACCCGCCACAGCGATGCTCTTGATGAGCTCAGCCGCTACCTGCAGCTGCCGGTGCCCTACGGCGAGATGGAGGAGGCGCAGCGGGTGGAGTGGTTGCTCACCGAACTGCAGACCCGCCGGCCGCTGATCCCGCCGGCGGTGCAGTGGAGCCCGGCCACCGCCGAAACCTTCGACGTGCTGCGGGTGGTGCATCGCCTCCAGCAGGAATTCGGCAGCCGCATCTGCCGCACCTATGTGATCTCGATGAGTCACACGGTGTCGGATCTGCTGGAGGTGTTGCTGCTGGCTAAAGAGGCCGGCCTGGTGGATCCGATGGCCCAGCGCTCCGATCTGCTGGTGGTGCCGTTGTTTGAAACGGTGGAAGACCTCAAGGCTGCTCCGGCGGTGATGGAGCGGCTGTTCAGCGAACCCTTCTACCGGCAGCTGATTGCCAGCACCAGCCCCACCGGCAAGCCGCTGCAGGAGCTGATGCTCGGCTATTCCGACAGCAACAAGGATTCCGGCTTCCTCTCCAGCAACTGGGAGATCCATCAAGCCCAGATAGCGCTGCAGCAGCTGGCCACCCGCCACAGCGTGGCCTTGCGCATCTTCCACGGCCGCGGCGGCTCCGTGGGCCGGGGCGGGGGTCCGGCTTATCAGGCGATCCTGGCCCAGCCCAGCGGCACCCTCAACGGCCGTATCAAGATCACCGAGCAGGGGGAAGTGCTCGCCTCCAAATACTCCCTGCCCGAGCTGGCGCTCTACAACCTCGAAACCGTGTCGACGGCGGTGATTCAGAACAGCCTGATCACCAGCCATGTGGATGAAACCCCCGACTGGAACGAGCTGATGGCCCGGCTGGCGGCCTCCTCTCGCAGCCATTACCGCGCCCTGGTGCACGAGAACCCTGATCTGGTGGCCTTCTTCCAGCAGGTCACCCCGATCGAGGAGATCAGCAAGCTGCAGATCTCCAGCCGCCCGGCCCGCCGCAAGAGCGGCGCCAAAGACCTCTCCAGCCTGCGGGCGATCCCCTGGGTGTTTGGTTGGACCCAGAGCCGTTTCCTGCTGCCCAGTTGGTTTGGCGTGGGCGCCGCCCTGCAGGAGGAGCTCGACAGCGACCCCGGGCAGCTGGAGCTGTTCCAGCAGCTGTATCAGCGCTGGCCCTTCTTCCGGATGTTGATCTCCAAGGTGGAGATGACTCTCTCCAAGGTGGATTTGGATCTGGCCCATCACTACGTGCGCTCCCTGGGGCGGCCGGAGCTGCGGGAGGCCTTCGAGCAGATCTTTGGCGTGATCGCCAAGGAATTTGCGCTCACCCGCGATCTGGTGCTGGCGATCACCGGCCATCAGCGGTTGCTGGACGGAGACCCGGCCCTGCAGCTCTCGGTGGAGCTGCGCAACCGCACGATCATTCCCCTGGGCTATCTGCAGGTGGCGCTGCTGCGGCGCCTGCGCGATCAGAACCGCCAACCCCCCATGAGTGAAGCCGCCGCCAGCGACGACGGCCGCACCTACAGCCGCAGCGAGCTGCTGCGGGGTGCCCTGCTCACCATCAATGGCATCGCCGCCGGCATGCGCAACACCGGTTGAGGACGCGCGGTGCTCGACTCCCTGTTGATCCCCTTCCGGTCGCAGCCTCAGGCTCCGGCGCTACCACCGGGCTACAGCCTCTCCAGTGAGTTGCCGCCCCTGGCGGAGGAGCTCAATGCCCTGCTCGTGGCCTGTGGGGATCCCAGCCGCCCCCTCCCTCGCTTGGAGGCGGCGCTGCAGCGCAGCACCTGGCAGCTGAGCGTGCGTGATGCCTCCGGTGCGCTGGTGGGCTTTGTGCGCGTCACCAGCGACCTGGCCCTCAACGCCAACCTCTGGGATCTCAGTGCCCATCCCGGCGATGCTCAGCAGGAGCAGCTGATGACCGTGTTGGTGTACACCGCTCTGAGCCGGCTGCGGCGGGAGCTGCCGGGCTGCAGCATTTCGGTGGCGGCGGCGCCGATGGCCCAGGAGGCCCTCAAACGCCACGGCTTTGTGGTAGATCCCGGCGGCATCCGCGCCATGGGGCTCAGCCTCTGAGCAGGCACAAAAAAAACCCCGCCGGAGCAGGGCTGAGTGGTGAGTGGGCTACTCCGAACCTCACGAGCATGGAGGGACTCGAACCCCCGACACTCAGAACCGGAATCTGATGCTCTATCCAACTGAGCTACATGCCCTCGCGGGAGCAGCACCTCACGGGCTTTACCTTAGCCGTCAGAGCGCCCCAGACCCATTCGGCTGCATCGCCTGGAGCTGCGCCAGTTCCGCAACTACAGCGGCCTGAGCCTCGCCTTCGAGGCGCCGCGGTTGCTGGTGATCGGCCGCAATGGCGAGGGCAAATCCAACCTGCTTGAAGCGGTGGAGCTGCTCGGCAGCCTGCGCTCCCATCGCTGCAGCAGCGATCGTGATCTGATCCGTCAGGGAGAGCGCCAGGCGTTGATCAGCGCCAGCTGTGAAGGTGGTGATCTGCTGGAGCTTGAGCTGCGCCGCCAGGGGGGGCGGCAGGCGCGGCGCAACGGCAAGGTGCTCGAGCGCCAGCATGAGCTGATCGGTCCATTGCGCTGCGTGGGGTTCAGTGCCCTCGACCTGGAGCTCGTGCGGGGGGAGCCGGCCTTGCGGCGCCAGTGGCTCGATCGGGTGGTGCTGCAGCTGGAGCCGGTGTATGCCGAACTGCTCAGCCGCTATGGCCGCCTGTTGCGCCAGCGCTCGCAGCTGCTGCGCCGCGGTTTGGGGGCGGGGATGCAACCGGAGTTGCTGGAGGCCTTCGATCAGCAGATGGCCCTGATCGGCACCCGCCTGCATCGCCGCCGCCTACGGGCGCTGCGGCGGCTGCAGCCACTGGCGGCTGCCTGGCAGGAGCGCCTCAGCGGTGGCCGCGAGCAGCTGCAGCTGCGTTATCAGCCAGGCAGCCAGCTCGACGGGGAGGAGGCGGAGGGCCCGTGGCGCGATGCACTGCTGGAGCAACTGCGGCAGCAGCGGCCCGAGGAGCTGCGGCTGGGCCAGTGCAGTGTGGGGCCCCATCGCGATGAAGTGGCCCTGGAGCTGGGGGAGCAGCCGGCCCGCCGCTATGGATCAGCGGGGCAGCAGCGCACCCTGGTGCTGGCCCTGAAGCTGGCGGAGCTGGAGCTGGTGCACCAGCTCTGGGGCGAGCCGCCCCTGCTGCTGCTCGACGACGTGTTGGCGGAGCTGGATCCGGGCCGGCAGCAGCTGTTGCTGGAGGCTGTGGGAGAGGGCCATCAGTGCCTGGTGAGCGCTACGCACCTGGGGGCGTTCAGCGGCGGCTGGCACCAGCGTTCTCAAGTGGTGACCGTTGAGGCTGGGTCGCTGCAGCCTGGCCAGTAAGGTGATTTGCTGTTTTGCCTGGATCTGATGACCCAAGCGGCCTGCCTCCACCCCAACCCGGGATGGACCGGAGCTGAGACTTTCTCCGCAAGCCCCCAAGCACCCAGTGCCACCGAGATGGTGGGTAAACACTGCATTCTCGAGCTCTACAACTGCGATCCCGCCAAGCTCGACGACGAGGCTTTCCTCAGGAACGCCATCACCACCGCTGCGAAGCGTGCTGGCGCCACTCTCCTGAACCTGATCACCCACCGGTTTGACCCCCAGGGTGTGACGGGGCTGGCTCTACTGGCTGAATCCCATATCTCCATCCACACCTGGCCTGAATCGGGCTACGCGGCTGTGGACGTGTTCACCTGCGGTGACCACACCATGCCCGAACGGGCTTGCATCGTGCTCAGCGAAGAGCTCGACGCCGGCAACTACAAGCTCAAGAGCTTCCGCCGCGAAACCCCCGGTTGCGTGGCTGGTGCAGAGCGGGAACCGGCTCTGGCTGCCGCCTGAAGCCCCCACGGCCCCACCGCAGCCCCTCCCTCGGGAGGGGCTTTTGATTGGCATGGAGCGCGCCGGTTGCTCAACGCCGCAGCTCAGTGCCGCAGCTCCGTCGGCGATTTCAGCAGCCGGGTTGCAGCGGCTGGGAACACCATCACCGTGAGCATGGCGCCGGCCACCAGCAGGGTGGATTGGCTGGCCGTGAGCACCTGGCGCTGCAGCGCCAGCACAGCGATCGCGACCACCAGCGGCAGCTGCGTGCCGCAGTCGAGGGCGAGGGCCAGGCGCGCCCGCTGCGGCAGCCAGGGGCGATCCAGCCACCACATGGGGCCGCCGCGCACCAGCAGCATCAGCGCAGCCACCACCGGAATCCAGGCGATGGCCAGGGGATCGTTGCCCAGGGCGCTGAAATCGAGGAGCATCCCGGAATGGATGAAAAAGAGCGGAATCAGAAAGCCGCTCCCCAGCCCATCGAGGCGATCAGCCAGGGCTTGCTGATGGGATGGATTGGTGCCGAAGCGCAGCAGCACCCCAGTGACCAACGCCCCCAGCACCAGGTTGATCTGCACCAGGTTGCTGATCACCACCATCAACACCAGCAACCCCATCACCAGGCGGATCGGCAGCTGGGCTGAATCGTGCATGGTGCGCTCGACAAAGCCTTCCCAGCGGTGCCGGTGGCGGATCACCAGCCACAGCAGCAGGGCGCAGAGTCCGCTGAAGCCGAGGATGGCCAGCACCTGATCCGCCAGGCGATCAGCCCGGGCCACCACCAGGCTGAGCAGCAGGGTGGGCATCACCTCGCCGAAGCCTGCCGCTACCACGAGGGTTTGGCCGTAGCCATCTGGGAGCGAGCCGCGATCGCGCAGCAGGGGCTGCACCACGCCCAGGGCCGTGGTGCAGAGCGCCAAGGCCACCCACGGCCAAGCAGCACCGGGAAATGCCCCCACCGCCACCAGCCCAGCAGCGGCCACCACGGCCAAGCCCGCCGAAGCCAGCCAGCCCTTCCAGGCGAGCTTCAGGGCCCGGCCTCGCACCATCTCCGGCTCCACTTCAAAGCCGGCCCGCAGGAACAGCACGGCCATCCCCAGCGTGGAGATCATCGAGATCACCGGGCCGTTGCTGTCGAGGTTGAAGCCATGGGGGCCGATGGCGATGCCGAGCAGCAGCTCCAGCACCGGTGCTGGCAGGGCGAGCCAGGGCAGCAGGGACGGCAGCCAGGCCGCCAGCGCCACAGCCACAAACAACGTGGCGATCTGGACCTCGTGGCCTTGCATCTCAGAGCTGCGGCAGGGCTCGGTTGAGCTTGCCGCTCACCAGACCCTCCAGATCGAGGCTCACGGCGGTGAAGCCCAGCTCGAGGAAGGCCGCCACCAGCGTTGGCCGCAGCTGCGCGTCGAGCAGGGCTGGTAACTGATCGGTCGGGAGTTCGATGCGAGCAGCCTCCCCTTGGCTGCGGACCCGCAGCTCCGTAAAGCCGCGCTGGCGCAGCCAGGCTTCGGCGCGGGCCACCCGCTGCAGGCGTTCGGCGCTGATCGCTTCGCCGTAGGGAAAGCGTGAAGCCAGGCAGGGCTGCGCTGGCTTGTCCCACCAGGGGAAGCCCAGGGCCTTGGAGATGGCGCGCACCCCCGCTTTGCTGATGCCCAGCTCCGCCAGGGGGGAGATCACGCCGCGCTCCTGGGCGGCGCGGATGCCGGGCCTGTGATCGCCCAGATCGTCGTGGTTCACCCCATCGAGCACCACGGCGGCCTGGAATCCTTCAGCGGTCGCCGACTCGCGCATCTGGGCCAGCAGGGTGTGGAGCTCTCGTTTACAGGCGTAGCAACGATCGGCCGGATTGCTGCTGTAAGCCGGATCATTCAGCTCTGAGGTGGCGATCTCGCGGTGGGCGATGCCCATCCATTGCGCCTGCAGCTGGGCCTCCTGCCGCAGGTGGGGCGCCAGCGCCGGGGACACGCCTGTGATCGCCAGGGCACGAGCCCCCAATTGTTCTGCCGCGATCGCCGCCACCAGGGCGCTATCCACCCCGCCGGAATAGGCCACCAAGGCGGCCGGCTGGCGAGCGATGCTGGCGCGCAGCTCCGCCAGGGCTTGCTGCCAAGCGGGCTCGAGCCCGTCCACGGTGGGGTGCTGTGCCGGCATCAGCGCTGCAAACCGTTGGCGATGGCGCTCCAGACGCCGTCGTTAGAGTCCGACGGTAAGTGGCTTGGCCATGGCCCCGCAGGCAACTTCCGCCACCACAACCAGCCGCGGCACCGGGCGTGGCATCGGCATTCGCACCGCCGCCGGCAGCAGCGAGCGCAGCCACGGCCAGCTGCATGTGTACGACGGTGAGGGCAAGGGCAAGAGCCAGGCGGCGCTTGGCGTGGTGCTGCGCACGATCGGCCTGGGCATCTGCGAGCAGAAGCAAACCCGCGTGCTGCTGCTGCGCTTCCTCAAGGGGCCTGGCCGCGCCTACGACGAAGACGCCGCCATCGAGGCCCTGCAGCAGGGTTTCCCCCATCTGATCGATCAGGTGCGCACCGGCCGCGGCGAGTTTTTCGGGGCCGATGAGATCACCCGTATTGATCTTCAGGAGGCCGAGCGCGGCTGGACCATCGCCAAGGGCGCCATCGCCAGCGACCTCTATTCGGTGGTGGTGCTCGATGAGCTCAACCCGGTGCTCGATCTGGGGCTGCTCGATGCCGACGACGTGGTGCGCACCCTGGCGGCCAAGCCCCCGGGCATGGAAGTGATCGTGACGGGCCGCGGCGCCCCGCGTTCGCTGGTGCAGATCGCCGATCTCCACTCGGAGATGCGCGCCCATCGCCGCCAAGACACCCCGCCCGCCGACGCTGCGGCCGGCATCGATGGCATTGAGGTGTACACCGGTGAGGGCAAGGGCAAATCCACCAGTGCCCTGGGCAAGGCCCTGCAAGCGATCGGCCGCGGCATCTCCCAAGACAAAAGCCATCGGGTGTTGATCCTGCAGTGGCTCAAGGGCGGCAGCGGCTACACCGAAGACGCAGCGATTGCGGCTCTGCGCGAGAGCTATCCCCACCTGGTGGATCACCTGCGCTCTGGTCGCGACGCGATTGTGTGGCGCGGTCAGCAGCAGCCGATCGATTACGTGGAAGCGGAGCGCGCCTGGGAGATCGCCCGCGCCGCGATCTCCAGTGGCCTCTACAAAACGGTGATCCTTGATGAGATCAACCCCACGGTGGACCTCGAGCTGCTGCCGGTGGAGCCGATCGTGCAAACGCTGCTGCGCAAGCCCTCGGAAACCGAGGTGATCCTCACGGGCCGTTGCAAGCACCCGCCGGCCTATTTCGATCTGGCCTCAGTGCACTCCGAGATGGTGTGCCACAAGCATTACGCCGAGCGGGGCGTTGATCTCAAGCGCGGGGTGGATTACTGAGGGCCGTAGCCCTCAGTAGCGCGGCACGCTCGGATCCACCTCTTGGCTCCAGGCGTCGATGCCGCCGGCCACGTTGATGCCCTCGATGCCGTGGCGCTTGAGGGCGATTAGGGCCTTGGCGCTGCGGCCGCCCAGTTTGCAGTGCACGTAGAGGGTCTTGCCGGCGGCGAGTTCCTTCACGCGATCAACAGCGGTGCCGTTTTCGATCTGATCGAGCGGGATCAAGGTGGCGCCGGGGATCACGCCGATTTCGGCTTCGGGTGGGTTGCGCACGTCGATCAGCACCATCCCCGAGGTGTCGCCATCGAGCAGGGTCTTCAATTCGCTGACGCTGATGCTCTCCACCGCGCCGGCCTCTTCCTGCCCGGGGGCGGTGCCGCCCACGCCGCAGAACTCCTGATAGTCGATCAGTTTCTCGATCACCGGGCGCTCGGGGTTGGGCCGCAGCTTCAGCTCGCGGAACTTCATGCCCAGGGCATCGAACAGCAGCAGGCGGCCGCTGAGGGTGGTGCCGATGCCGGTGATGATCTTCACGGCCTCGGTGGCCTGGATCACGCCAATGATTCCGGGCAGCACGCCCACCACGCCGCCTTCAGCGCAGGAGGGCACCATGCCCGGCGGCGGCGGCTCGGGGAACAGGTCGCGGTAGTTGGGGCTTTCGGCATCCAGGTTGAACACCGTGGCCTGGCCTTCAAAGCGGAAGATCGAGCCGTACACGTTGGGCTTGCCCAGCAGCACGCAGGCGTCGTTCACCAGGTAGCGGGTGGGGAAGTTGTCCGTGCCGTCGCAGACGATGTCGTACGGGCGGATGATCTCCAGGGCGTTCTCACTGGTGAGCGCCGTTTCGTAGAGATCCACCTGGCAGTGGGGGTTGATCTCGAGGATGCGCGCTTTGGCCGATTCGATCTTGGGCTTGCCTACCCAGCTGGTGCCGTGGATCACCTGCCGCTGCAGGTTGGAGTGATCCACTACATCGAAATCCACGATGCCGATCCGGCCCACGCCGGCAGCCGCCAGATAGAGCAGCAGCGGTGAACCCAGGCCGCCGGTGCCCACGCACAGCACCGAGGAGGCCTTGAGGCGCTTCTGCCCCTCCATGCCCACTTCCGGCAGGATCAGGTGGCGCGCAAAGCGGGCCACCTCATCGGGGCTGAGCTCGATGCCGGTGGTGTCGGGGGGAAGCATGGGGCGAGCGAAACGCTGTCCAGCTCCCTACTCTCCCAAATGCTCGGCCCCTGGCGCCGCCGGTTGCGGCTCAATCGCGAGTTCCTTGGGATCTGCAAGGTGTGGGGGAGCGCCTCCCACCTCCGGCATCCACCAAGCCCGCAGGTGCGCAGGGGGCGGTTCCAGGCCGCTGCGGATCACCATCAAGGTGGGGCCGACGCAGCGTTGTCGGTCGGTGGCCGATGGCACGGCGGCACTGGTGGGATGGCTGTGGGCAGCCCCGAGCACCGTGAGGGCGCGGTTGCGGCACCAGCGCTGGGCCAGCAGCTGCTCGCGTGGGTCGAGGCTGAAGCGCTGCCGCCGTTCCTCGGCCGGCGTCCACACGTTGCGGCAAGGCCAGATCCATTGCACCCGCAGCGTTGTGTGGCTGTGGGTCCCCAGCAGCAGCGCGCAGCCCTCCTCAGGCTCTGCGGCCCGCAGCGTGCGTTCGAGAACGATCAGGCAATGCCCACCGAACTGCAGGCGCTCTGGCGTTAGTGCACGCACCCGGATACCTTATGGCGAAGTAATAATTCATGACCTGGCCGATGACCGTCGAGACCCCCGACCTCAAGGACCAGGCCAGCCCTGACGCAGAGGAGTCCGGCGCCAGCTTCACCGAGCGCTACAGCGAGGTGCTCAGCAAGGTGAACGAGACCCTCGACAAGGTGGATTGGAGCCAGATGGGCCGCATCGGCAAGGGTGTGGGCGTTCTGGTGGTGGTGATCGTTGCCCAGGTGCTGATTAAAGGCGTGATCGACACCATCAACCTTCTGCCCGTGGTGCCCGGCCTGCTGGAACTGCTGGGCCTGGTGGTGGTGGGCCAGTGGAGCTGGCAGAACCTCACCACCAGCGACAAGCGCTCGGCGGTGATCACCAAGGTGCAGACCCTCCGCAAGGAATACCTCGGCTAAGCCAGGTTCGTTCCACCCATCGTCGTCAGCTCCAGGTGCGCAGTAGTGCCTGGATGCTGGCGGCGCTTTGCTGCCAGTAGCCACCACCAAACAGGTTGGCGTGGTTGAGCATGTGATACAGGTTGTATAGCTCCACGCGCTGGAGGTGGCCTGCCGGTAGGGGCCATTCCTGGCTGTAGCCCTCAAAGAAGGCGGCCGGAAAGCCGCCGAATAGGCGTGCCATCGCCAGATCCACCTCGCGATCCGCGCGGTAGACCGCTGGATCAAACACGGCGCTGCCGCCGCCGCGGAGCAAGCCAGCATTGCCGCTCCAAAGATCGCCGTGCACCAGGCAGGCCTCCGGCTGATGGCCTGCCAGCCAGTGGGGCACCTGCTCCAGCAAGGCCTCCGCCTGGGGCAGGGCGCGGCCCGCGTTGGCCGCCAGCTGCAGCTGCACGCCTAAGCGCTGCTCGCTGAAAAAGCTTGCCCAGCTGCTGCGCCAGCTGTTGTGTTGCGGGCCAGAGCCGATGAAGTTGCTCTGATGCCAGCCGAAGCGTCCATCGCTGCTGGCCAGGCCGGCGCGGTGCAGCCGGGCGAGGCCTTGGCCCAGCTCCTGCCAGCCCTGCTGACTGCCGCCGCCCAGCTCCAGCCAGCTCAGCAGCAACACGGCCTCACCCTCCAGTTCCGCAAGGGCCAGGGGTTCAGGAATCGAGGGACCTGGCGCCGCCGTTGGCTCCAGCGCCGCGGCCGCGCTCAAGGCGGCCAGACCATCAGCCTCGGCCTCAAGCACGGGCAGAAGTGCGGCGCGGTTGGTTTTGGCAAAGCGCCGGCTGCCATCTCGGAGATCCAGCTGCCAGGCGCGATGGATGCAGCCGCCACCCACCGGCTGCATGGCCGCCAGCTCGAGCCCCTGCTGCGCCAGCCAGCGCGCCATCACCTGCTGCTGCATGGCCACTCCCGACGCGCGCGCTGCCAGCATGCCGCGATGGTGAGCCGTTGTGATGTGGCGGTGGTGGGGGGCGGCATTGCCGGTCTCACCG
The DNA here is from genome assembly GCF_019104765.1 of Synechococcus sp. HK05. Lineage (NCBI taxonomy): Bacteria > Bacillati > Cyanobacteriota > Cyanophyceae > Synechococcales > Synechococcaceae > Synechococcus > Synechococcus sp. HK05. Next base: position 32,857 of record NZ_JAHRXJ010000007.1, read on the forward strand.
CCGCAGCGGTGTTGGCCGCTGAGGGGCTGCAGGTGGAGCTGCTGGAGGCCCATAGCCAGAGCGGCGGCTGCGCGGGCACGTTCCGCCGTGGCCCGTACACCTTTGATGCCGGCGCCACCCAGGTGGCGGGGTTTGAGCCGGGCGGGATCCACGAGCGCCTGTTTCGCCACTTCAACCTGCCGTTGCCAGCGGCTACTCCGCTGGATCCCGGCTGCAGCGTGCAGCTGGCTGGGGAGCACCAGCCCATCGCCCTGTGGCGCGATCCCCAGCGCTGGCAGCAGGAGCGGCAGCGCGAGTTCCCCGGCAGTGAGCGTTTCTGGCAGCTCTGTGGCTGGTTGCACCGCAGCAACTGGGCGTTTGCGGGCCGGGATCCGGTGCTTCCTCCCCGCAGCCTCTGGGATCTGCGCCAGCTGCTGGGTGCTGTTGGCCCCGGCAGCCTCGCCAGTGGGGTGCTGGTGGGCGCCACGGTGGCCGATCTGCTGGTGCTTTGCGGTTGCGGCCGCGATCAGCGCTTGCGGCGCTTCCTCGATCTGCAGCTGAAGCTCTATTCCCAGGAGCCCGCCGATCGCACCGCTGCCCTCTACGGGGCCACTGTGTTGGCCATGGCCCAGGCACCGCTGGGCCTTTGGCATCTGCAGGGCTCGATGCAGGCGCTCAGCAGCGCCCTCGAGCAGGCCCTGGCCCAGGCGGGTGGCCGCCTGCGGCTTCGCCACCGCGTGCAGCGCCTAACGCCCGTGGCCGCTGGCTGGCAGCTGGAGGGGCAGGCGGCTGCGCAGCGGCCCTTTGCCCTGCAGGCCGATCAGGTGGTGAATACCTTGCCGCCCCAGCTGCTGCCGGAGCTGTTGGGCCCGGCTCTGCCCGAGGCCTATCGCCAGCGGATTGCGGCCTTTCCCGATCCCTCCGGTGCGCTGGTGCTCTACGGCGCCGTGCCGAGGGATTGCCTGCCCCAGGATCTGGGTTTGCATGCCCAGCTGGAGTGGGCTGAGCCCGGCAACCTGTTCGTATCGATCAGTGCTGAGGGCGATGGCCGCGCCCCCGCCGGCCAGGCCACCGTGATCGCCAGCGTGTTCACCCCCGCCAAGCCCTGGTTTGGCTTGGCCGAGGCCGACTATCAAGCGCGCAAACAGCAGGCCCTGACGGGCATTCAGGCTGGCTTGCAGCAGTTGCTCGGCCTGCGGCCCGAGACCTACCTGCATGCGGAGCTGGCCACGCCCCGGGGCTTTGCCGGTTGGACGGGCCGGCCCTTTGGTTTTGTGGGGGGGCTTGGGCAGCACCCGAGCCGCTTTGGCCCGTTTGGGCTGGCCAGTCGCACGCCGCTGCCGGGGCTTTGGCTCTGCGGTGATGCGATCTATCCGGGTGAGGGCACGGCCGGGGTGAGCCTTTCGGCCTTCACCGCCTGCCGGCAGCTGTTGGAGGCCCGTGGCCGAGAGCTGCAGCTGGCGCCTTAGAGGAATTCGGGGCGCAAGGCCTGGCAGTGCTCCAGCCGTTGCTGCAAGGCCGGCCAGGCGTTCCGCTCCACCAGTGCTTCCAGCTCGCCCAGCTGCTGGCGGTACTGCCGGATGGCTTCCAGTACGGCGCCTTGATTGCAGCGGGCCATCAGGGTGCCCAGTTCTGGGTTGCCCCCACCGATGCGGCTGGTGTCGGCGAAGCCACTGGAGGCCAGTTGCCGCACCAAGGCCCCGGCGCCAGCCGCCTGGCCGCCCTGGTCTGCTGCCTCCAGCAGCGCTGCGCTCACCAGCACCGGCATGTGCGAAATCAGAGCCACGGCCTGGTCGTGGGCCGCGGCAGCGCAGCAGAGCCACTGCGCCCGCACGGCCTGAGCGAGCTCCTGCACCAGGGCCAGAGCGGCAGGGGCGGTGCTGGCGGTGGGGGTTGCAACCCAGGGGCGGCTCGCGAACAGGCCCCGCAGGCCCGCCTCCACGCCCGCTTCAGCGGTGCCGGCCATCGGATGGCTGGCCACGAAGCGCGGATGCAGCGGCTCCCAGCGTTCAAGCACCGGCCGTTTCACCGAGCCCACATCGGTGATCACCGCCTCCCTGGGCAGGGCAGCCAGGAGTTCTGTCGGCGGATCCAGGAGGCGATCGAGGGGCAGGGCCAGCACGATCAGCCCGCAGCCCTGCAGCACCGCTGGATCGGTGTCGATCCGATTGGCCAGCTGGCGCTCCCGGGCCCGCTCGGCGGTGCGTTCGCGATGCACCAGGGCCCGCACCTCCAGGCCGGCGGCCTGCAGATCCAGTCCCAGCGACCCACCGATCAGCCCCAGCCCCACCAGGCCCACGGGCCGTTCGTGCAGGGCGCCCGTGCCCTGGGCGGGCTCCCCTTGGCTGGATGTCATCTCTGAACAGTGGCTTTGGGCCAGCTTCCTACGCTTTCACGATGCTGGAAGCGCGGGCCCACCATCAACTCAAGGCGCTGCTCCGCCAGGCCGGTGAACCGCGCTGGCCCCACCACCTCACCTTGAGCCGCCTGGTGGCCCGCAGCCTGCGCCGCGGCGACCAGACCCTGATCCGCCTGGCTCCAGGCAGTGATCCCAGCTGGCTGCTGGGGTTGCTGGTGCCCCTGGCGCTGCACCCCCAGAGCGTGGCGATGGTGGTGAGCCCGGCCCTGCGGCAGCGCCTGCTGAAGGTGGAGTTGCCGCGGCTGGAGGCCGTGGGCCTCCATCTGGCCTGCTGGGAAGGGTCCCAGCCCCCACCAGCCGGCCGCTTGTGGTTGCTCCAGCACGAGCAACTCGCCCAGGCCTGGGCCAGCGGGGCCCTGGTGGATCAGCAGTTGGTGGTGCCGGAAGGGGAATGGCTCGAGCCGCTCCTGCGGGACGCCTTGGCCGTGGTGATCGACACCGACCACTGGGAGCAGCTGCGCCGCAGCCTGCCTTCAGCGGCGGCGAGCCTGCTGCAGTTGCATGAACGGCTCAGCCGACGCTTGCTGGCCCGGCCTTGTGGCCCCCATCAGCAGGTGGCGATCGCGCCGGAGGAGGAAGCGCCCCTGCGGCAGCTGTTAGCAGTTTTGGGCCCCCTGCCCGAGCCCTGGCCGCGCTGGCTGGAGAGCGCTGGCGAGGGCTGGACCAGCTGGGCCCGGGTGAATCCCACCGTGTTGCAGTGGCAATGGCATCGCCAGCCGCTCCAGCCCCTGGCGGAATTGCCTGGGTTGCTGCACGGCCGCGGCGTGGTGCTGGTGGGTCCCTGGCCGGAAGCCCAGGGCCCGGTGCTCGGTTTCACCCCCCAGGTGGAGCTGAGCCTGGCGGACCCGCCACTGCTGGATCCCCTGCCGCTGTTTGCGCCCCAGGGGCAGCCCCTGCCCAATGCCCCCCACTACGACACCCATCTGCTCGATCAGTGCCGGCGACTGGTGCTGGGGCAGAGCGGTCTCACGGTGGTGCTGGTGGATGACGAAGGCCAGCGCCTGCGGCTCACCAGTGCCCTTGCGGCTGAATTCGGCACCCGGGTGGGGCATCAGCTCACGGCCCCGGAGAGCAACGGGGTGGTTTGTTGTGGCTGGAGTTGGTGGCTCGAGCACCAGGCGCGCCTGCCCTTGCCGGCGCAGCTGGTGGCGGCCACCTTGCCGATCGCCAGCCTGGAGGATCCCCTCACGGCGGCCCGGGTCGCGGCGCTGCGCCAGCGAGGTCGGGATTGGTTCCGGGAGCTGCTGCTGCCGGAGGCACTGCAGCGGCTGCAGTTGGCTGTGGCCGGCGTGCGCCGCAACAGCGGTCTGCTGGCGGTGCTGGATGGGCGCCTGCGACGCCGGGGCTGGGGGCGCACGGTGCTGGAAGCTCTGGAACCCTGGGTGGCGTTGACGCGGTTGCGACCCGATTGAGCCCCTTACCCTGGGGCGCTGATGCGAACCGGCTCGATGGGAGAGGCCAAGCGCCGCGCTGATCAGGGATTGCCCCCGCGGCCCAAGCCAGCGAAGACCAAGCCTGTCGATACCTCACCGCGCCTGGCCCCCTGGTTGCCCCTCACCCAGCGCCAGGGCGAGCAATTTGTGCAGATCACCACCCGCGGTGCCTGGGTGGGGATCGCGGCGTTGGTGCTGTTTTGGGTGATTGTGCGCTTCGTTGGACCAGCTGCGGGCTGGTGGACCCTGGCGGACGGCTGATCCCGATGCGTCGGCAAACGGTGACAGAGCAGCCGCGCTGAGTATTCCTACCCACGCAATCCTGAAGAAAAGCTTAGGATCGGAGCATTCACTGCTCTGCGCTCATGTTCGCGCGTCTTGCTGAGCACTACCGATCGGTTGTTGAAGACCTGGTGATGAGCCTTCGTGCTCTCGCCGATGGCTTGCAGCAACAAGGATTTGCTGCCACTTGCTATGTCTGCGGCGATGACCGTGACGGTCACGGTGCCTCGTTTGTGGCCGATCTGGGCGATGGCCACATGGTGCGTTTTCTCGTGTCGGATTACGGGATCAGCTGGGTGGAATCCCGCAATGGCCACGAGCTGGTGAAATTTGAAGGTGCCGAGGCCATTCAGGAGCTCGAGCGCGTTGCCGCTGCTCTTCACTGCCAACCGGCCCCCATTGCCTCGGCTGTGGGCGCCTGAAGCGCTTCACCGTTGTTGCAGGCTGTTGAAGGCAAGCCTGAGGAAAAGCCCCCGCCGTAGAGCGGGGGCTTTTTATTGCGCTGGTCTGCGACCACTCCCCGCTGGCTTCAGCTGGCGGCCGGCACTGCCTCCTCGCTCGTGCTGGCAGCGCCGCCGCTGGCGGCCAGGCGAGCAGCGGCGGCGGCCACAGGTTTGAGGGAGTCGCTGGTTTCGCTCAGCTTCTCGCGCACCTGGCGCTCGATCTTCTCCTTGGGCTCGGGGTTCTGCTCGAGCCAGGTGATCGTGTTGTCGCGGCCCTGGCCGATGTTGTCGCCTTCGTAGCTGTACCAGGCGCCCTTGCGCACCACCACGCCGTTTTCTTCGGCAAGATCCAGCAGGCAGCCCACGGTGCTGATGCCGCGGCCGAACAGGATGTCGAACTCAGCGATCCGGAACGGCGGCGCCACCTTGTTTTTGGCCACCTTCACCTTGGCGCGGATGCCGTATTCCTCCGTGCCGCGCTTGAGGGTCTGGATGCGGCGGATGTCGAGGCGCACCGACGCGTAGAACTTCAGGGCATTACCGCCGGTGGTGGTTTCGGGGTTGCCGTAGGTCACGCCGATCTTCTGGCGCAGCTGGTTGAGGAAGATCACGGTGCAGCCGGATTTGCCGATGTTGCCGGTGATCTTGCGCATGGCCTGGCTCATCAGGCGGGCCTGGCTACCGACCGCCAGATCGCCCATTTCGCCTTCGATTTCAGCGCGGGGGGTGAGGGCGGCCACCGAGTCGACCACCACGATGTCAACGGCGGCGGAGCGCACCAGCTGATCGACGATCTCCAGCGCCATCTCGCCGGTGTCGGGCTGGGACACCAGCAGATTTTCGATATCCACGCCCAGGGCGGCGGCGTAGACCGGATCCAGGGCGTGTTCAGCGTCGACGAAGGCTGCAACGCCACCGCGGCGTTGCACCTCGGCGATGGCGTGCAGGGTGAGGGTGGTTTTACCGGAACTTTCCGGGCCGTAGATCTCCACCACCCGGCCCTTGGGGTAACCCCCGCCCAGGGCGAGGTCGAGGGTGAGGGCGCCGGTGGGGCTGGTCTCGATCCGCATGCGCGAGGCATCCCCCAGGCGCATGATCGAGCCCTTGCCGAAGTTGCGTTCGATCTGGTTGAGCACCAGGCCCAGGGCCTTGTCGCGCTCGGGATTGGTGTTGGAGGCGCCAGCGGCGGTGCTGCTGGTTTTGGTGTCGGCTGGCATGTCTGCGATTCAGCGATGGGGGCAGGCCGCGGTGCAGGGAGCCGGCGGAACCGGGCTCATCCTGGGCGACCTCATCTACAGAAGTGCCACCGCAGGCGCCAGATGTTTCACCGCTGCCGGCTCCACCTGGCTGTAGTACAGGCGTACGCTAGCGGATCAGGGCCAGCTCGCCAGGGGTGCGGCGAACTGCTCCGGGTCCAATGGGCTGATGCCGGCCGGCAGATTCGCCAGGTCGCCGGGGGAGAGGTAGCCCCAGGTGACCAGGTAGCAGCGCACCGCTTCCAGCCCAGCGGTGCTGCGCACGCGCTCGAGGGTGGGTCGGCGATCTTCCACAAACCAGATCGGGCGCGATTGCTGGCGGCTCAGCTGCAGCAGCACCTCGGGCTTGCTGCCCTGTTCATGGCCATCCACCGCTTCGGGCTGCAGACCGTAGGCCTGCAGCAGCTCCTGGGCGAAGGCCCCCCCCTTGGTGGTGAGCACCCGCCAGGGGGTGCCTCCTTGGCTCAGGGCCTGCAGCCGTGTGATCACGCCGGGGTAGGGCTGGTGCAGGGCCAACCAGGCCTCGGGGTGGCTGGCGATCGCTTGTTGGCGCAGCTCCTCGAGGCTGCGTTGCAGGGTGTGGGGCTCGAGCTGCCAGCGCACCAGCGCAGCCTGGAGATGGCGCTCGTAATGCTGGAGGTAATCGGCCAGGTTGAGCTCGGGCCTGGAGAGCTCCAGGGCGGCCAGCACCATTTCCCAGCCCTTGTGGATCAGCGGCCTCAGCTGGCTGAACGCGGGGGGTGCCTGCTCGGGCAGCGTGCGCTCGGGGCAGAGCGCCAGGGCTGCGCGGCGAGCGCTCCACCAGTACTCGGCCATGCCGTCCACCAGCACGCCATCAAAATCGAACACCAGCAGTGGCGCATCAGCCATGGCTGGAAGCTCGGAAAACTGGGCCGCTAGGATTCGAACCTAGGAATGGCGGGACCAAAACCCGCTGCCTTACCACTTGGCGACGGCCCAACGAGTCGCTCAGGTCAGGCGCCGAAGCGCTGCTGTGCGAGCACTCAGATAGTTACCCACAGCGGGTCGACCTTCGTCAATCTCGGCGGCCAATCTCGGGCCTCCTCCTGCCTCCGCCATCAGCGCGGAAAGATGCGCAGCCGCTGCTGGCGGCCGCTGCCGAAGTCGGCCGAGGTCAGCTGATAGCGGGCAGCCAGCTCCGCCTGCAGGCGACGCACCCGCTCGCTGCGGGGCAGCAATTCCACCGGTTGCCCCTTGGCCAGCACGAGCTGCTCCACGGCCAGGCGGCACTCCTCCAGGGCGGCCAGATCGTCGTCGGCGCCGCTGCGGCCCGGCTCGGCCTGGGGGGGCTCCGCCGGCTCCCGGCGCTGCAGCAGCCGCTCGAGGCCCCGTTGCACCTGCGGAAGGGTGTCGGCCTTGATCACCAGGATCGGCACGCCGGCCTGTTGGGCCCGGCGCCGCAGCTCCGGTTGCTGGCCCAGGTGCTGCCGTAGGGCCAGCACCACATCGGCCTCTTCCACGGCATCCACGCACTGCACCGGCAGGCGGCGGCTGCGGATCGCCTGCTCCAGCAACAGCGCACTCACGCCCACCCTGTAGAGCAGCAGTGGCGCCTGGGGGGCGGCGGCCTTGGCTTCATCCACTGCCTCGGCGGGCGCGGGAGCGGCCACTGGATCCGGCAGGGGCACCGGAGCCAGTTCGCGAGGGCGGCGCGGCAGCGGCGGCCGTCCGCCCTGGGCCGGTTCTGGGCGGATCAGGGCCTGGGGCGGGCTCGGTTCCTGGAGGTGCAGGCGGCCATCGCCATCGAGTTCGCGCACCTGCGGCCGCGGCAGCTGGCCGCGCAGCAGCAGATCCACGGTGCGGGCCACATCGCGATGCACCAGCCAGCGGTGGCGGCTGTGCATCTCCACCGCCAGGGGGAAGGTGGGCTCGGCGGCGCGCTCCAGCACGGTTTTCTGGGTGCGCCGTCGCCGGGCTTCCTCATCACCGAGGGTCACCGATTCGATGCCCCCCACCAGATCGCTGAGGGTGGGGTTCTTCACCAGGTTGGCGAGCTCGTTGCCGTGGGCTGTGGCCACGAGCATCACGCCCCGCTCGGCGATGGTGCGCGCCGCCTGCGCTTCGAGCTCCGTGCCGATTTCATCGATCACGATGACTTCCGGCATGTGGTTTTCCACCGCCTCGATCATCACCTGGTGCTGCAGTTCGGGACGGGCCACCTGCATGCGCCGGGCCCGGCCGATGGCGGGGTGGGGAATGTCGCCATCGCCGGCGATCTCGTTGCTGGTGTCGATCACCACCACCCGCTTGCCCAGGTCATCGGCCAGCACCCGGGCGATCTCGCGCAGGGCGGTGGTTTTGCCCACGCCGGGGCGGCCCATCAGCAGCAGCGATTGGCCCGAATCCATCAGATCCCGCACCATCGCCACCGTGCCGAACACGGCCCTCCCCACCCGGCAGGTGAGTCCCACGATCGTGCCGGTGCGGTTGCGGATGGCGCTGATGCGGTGCAGGGTGCGCTCGATGCCGGCGCGGTTGTCGCCGCCGAAGGCCCCCAGTTGCTCCACCACGGCGGCCAGATCGGCCCGCTCCACCACCGCCTCGCCGAGGCTCACGGCCCGGCCGGGGTAGCGGGCCTCCGGCACCCGGCCCAGATCGAGCACCACTTCCAACAGCTGCTCGCGCGCCTCCACGGGTGCCAGCGCCTGCCGCACGGCCTCGGGCAACACCTCCAGCAGGCGGTCGAGATCGTCGGTGATGCGCTGGGGGGTGATTGGAGCGGAAACCATCACAGAGGGCGGAACCGGCGGACGCGCCGGCATTCCTGGACTGGCGTTCTAGCCATCAGCGGCGCTGCCAGGGCGCCAGGAGGGCCTGGGCCAGGTTCAGGGCCTGCTCGAACAGCTCCGGGCAGTCCCGCAGCAACCCGCCGTGCGCTTCGGCCTCTAGCAGCAACGGTTGCAGCAGGCTGCGGGCCATGCCGCCGAAGGCCACACCCGCCGCACCCGCCCCGGCGGAGAGCAGCTCAGCGGTGTGGGCGTTGGTGCCGCCAGCCAGCTGCAGGGGGCCTGGCGGGGCCCAGGGGCGGATCGCCTCCAACAGCTTCACGGCGGAGCGGGCCGTGCCGGCACCCACATCACCGCTCATCGGCCGGCCATCGAGTTGCCAGAGCGGCCGGAACCCTGCCGCGCGCAGCAGGGCAAAGCGCTGCCATAGCTCCGCCGCCAGTTCGCGCGCGCTGAGGGGGCTGGTTTGGGCGCCGGCGGCCCCGGAGCCGCCCTGGGCCCCGCGCTCGAGGCCGCAGCTCACCGCCAGGCGCTGGAGGCGTATCCCGCTGGCCTGCACCTGCTGCAGCCGTTGGGCAAAGGCCTCCTGGCGGCCCGCCTGGGTGTGCAACTCCACCGCATCGGGTTGCACGCTGGCCAGCAGCTGCGGCACCACCTCGGGGCTGAGCAGCACCTGCTGCTCATCGATCAGGCCCAGGGGGCAGGCGGGCAGGCAGCGGCCGCAGCCGTAACAGCGCTCTGCCAACACACCGCCGCTGGGGCCGATGGCCAGGGCTGGACAAACCCGTTGGCAGGGCCTGAGGCAGTCGCTTGGGCAGCGCTGGGGATCAAAGCTCGCCTTGCGGAAATGGGGATCGGCCCCGTCGCTGAGGCTGAGCATCAGCCAGGGTCTGGCGGCGCCGCGTGCCTCAGCCCAGGCCATGCCGCGCCGCGCTGCGGCGGCCACGGCGGCATTGGCGGCTACATCAATGCAGTGCACGCCGGCGAGGCTGTACACGGCGCATAGATCTTCGATCGCGGCCAGGTCTTGATTGCCGGCGCCGCAGATCAGTTTCACGAAGCGGCCGGCCGCCAGGGCGGCTTCGGCAGCCGCCAGCGTGCTCAAGCGGCCTGGGCGAGCACCGAAGCCAGCGGCTGCCAGCGCAGGGACCGGGCACCACCCAGCTCCACCACGATCTTCAGGCGCGGTTCACGGCGGGTGAGCTCAAGCAGGGCGGCCAGTTCGGCCTGGGAGAGCACCTGGCCTTCCAGCAGCCAAAGCAGCACCGGCGCGTTGCCATCAAAGAGGTGGCCGAGCTGGGGGGCGGCCATCTGCACCTCACCCACCGCTGCGCCACGACCCACACTTTGGTGGCCGAGGTGGGGCGGGCGCACACCGTGTTGCTGCAGCAGGAAGGCTTCTGGATCCCCCAGCCCCCGAGCTGAGGTGATCTGGGCTCGGTAGCCCGCGGCGCGCATACGGCGCAGCAGGCGCGTTTCGGCTCCACCTTCTAAAGGTGCGTAGAGGGCGAGAGCGCCAGCCCGCTCCAGCTCCTGGCGGAATCCGCGGCCGGTGAGCAGCAGGGGCATGGGCTGAGCGGGATGTTGGGGGCGAGTCTGGCAGGACACCGCCGGGCCATGGGGTGTCGGTCGGTGAGATACCATGTTCGCTTGTGCAATTGCAACTGTGCCCGTCCGCTAGCCGGGCCTCCAGCGCACTGCACAAAGGTCGCCAGTGGTGGCGGCCTTCCCGGGCCTGTGTGGCTCTCTTGAGTCACCGGGAAACTGCTGAATCTGATGACCGGCTCCTTCACGGGTTCCGCTCGTCCCAGCAAGTCCCAGCCCCCGCTGTTTCGACGCTGCTAGCCCAACCGAATCTGCGTGCTGCTCCCCGGATCACTCCGGAAGCGGCCCATCCGATACGGCCCCACGGCGCAACCCGATTCAGCCACGCCACTCCAGAGGAGTGGTGGTCCTGCTGGCGTTTCTCCCTCCATATGTCCATCGGCATTCTTGGGAAGAAACTGGGCATGTCCCAGTTCTTCGACGACGAAGGCAGATCCATCCCGGTCACCGTGATCGAGGCGGGTCCCTGCCGGATTACCCAACTCAAAACCGACAGCACCGACGGCTACACCGCCGTTCAGCTGGGCTTCGGTGACATCCGCGAGAAGCTCGTCAACAAGCCGGCCAAGGGTCACCTGGCCAAGTCCGGCAGCGAGCCTCTGCGCCACCTGAAGGAATACCGCGTCGATTCCGTCGACGGTCTGGAGCTCGGTAGCGCAATCACCGTGGCCGCCTTTGAGGCGGGCCAGAAGGTCGATGTGAGCGGCGACACCATTGGTCGTGGTTTCGCTGGTTATCAGAAGCGTCACGGCTTCAGCCGCGGCCCCATGACCCACGGTTCGAAGAACCACCGCGAACCGGGTTCCACCGGCGCCGGCACCACCCCGGGCCGCGTCTACCCCGGTAAGCGCATGGCTGGTCGCTACGGCGGCAAGCAAATCACCACCCGCGGCCTCGTGATCCTGAAAGTGGATGCCGAGCGCAACCTGCTCGTGGTGAAGGGCTCGGTGCCCGGTAAGCCCGGCGCCCTGCTGAACATCCTCCCCGCCAAGCGGGTGGGCGCTAAAGCCGCGAACTGAGGAGGACAGAGATGGCTAACTGTGTTGTTCGCGATTGGCAGGGCAAGGAGGCCGGCAAGGCCAGCCTTGAGCTGAAGGTCGCCAAGGAAACGTCCGCCAAGGATCTGGTACACCGCGCTGTGGTGCGTCAGCTGGCCCACGCCCGTCAGGGCACGGCCAGCACCCTCACCCGCGCTGAGGTGGCCGGCGGTGGTCGCAAGCCCTACAAGCAGAAGGGCACCGGTCGCGCCCGTCAGGGTTCGATCCGCACCCCCCTGCGTCCCGGTGGTGGCGTGGTGTTCGGGCCCAAGCCCCGCACCTACAACCTGGCGATGAATCGTAAGGAGCGTCGCCTCGCCCTGCGCACCGCCCTGATGAGCCGCGCTGCGGACATCACCGTGGTGAAGGGTTTCGCCGCTGGTCTGGACACCCCCAAGACCAAGGAGATCACCGCAGCCCTGAGCCGCTTCGGCATCGCCGATGGCGCCAAGGTGCTGCTGGTGCTGGATGCCCCCAGCGAGGTGGTGCGCCGCTCGGTGCGCAACCTTGAAAAGGTGAAGCTGATCGCCGCTGATCAGCTCAACGTGTTCGATCTGCTCCACGCCAACGCCCTGGTGGTGAGCGAGGAAGCGCTCGCGAAGATTCAGGAGGTCTACGGCGATGACTGAACGCTTTAAAGGTCGTCTGGCGGATGTGATCCGCCGGCCGCTGATCACCGAGAAGGCCACCCGGGCCATCGAGCAGAACCAGTACACCTTCGAGGTGGACCATCGGGCGGCCAAGCCCGACATCAAGGCCGCCGTCGAGCAGCTGTTCGACGTCAAGGTCGTCGGCGTCAGCACCATGAATCCCCCGCGCCGCACCCGTCGCGTGGGCCGTTTCGCCGGCAAGCGTGCCCAGGTGAAGAAGGCCGTGGTGCGCCTGGCCGATGGCAACGCCATCCAGCTCTTCCCTGAAGCCTGAGGGGTTTAACGAATCATGGGAATCCGTAAGTACCGCCCCATCACCCCCGGCACCCGCACCCGTGTCGCCAGCGACTTCGCTGAAGTCACCGGCCGCGGGCGCGAGCGGGGCCTGGTGGTGGCCAAGCACCAGCGCAAGGGCCGCAACAACCGCGGCGTGATCACCTGCCGCCACCGTGGCGGTGGCCACAAGCGCCTTTATCGCGTCGTTGATTTCCGTCGCGACAAGCACGGCGTGGTCGCCAAGGTGGCCGCGATCCACTACGACCCGCACCGCAACGCCCGCCTGGCGCTGCTCTTCTACGCCGATGGCGAGAAGCGCTACATCCTGGCTCCGGCCGGTGTAGCGGTGGGCTCCACCGTGGTGTCGGGCCCTGAGGCTCCGATCGAGAACGGCAACGCGCTGCCTCTCTCCGCCATCCCCCTCGGCTCCAGCGTTCACTGCGTTGAGCTGTACGCCGGTCGCGGCGGCCAGATGGTGCGCACCGCCGGTGCCAGTGCCCAGGTGATGGCCAAGGAAGGCGATTACGTCGCCCTCAAGCTGCCCTCCACCGAGGTGCGCCTGGTGCGCCGTGAGTGCTACGCCACCCTCGGCGAAGTGGGTAACTCCGAAGTGCGCAACACCAGCCTGGGTAAGGCCGGTCGTCGTCGCTGGCTCGGTCGTCGCCCTCAGGTGCGAGGCAGCGTGATGAACCCCTGCGATCACCCCCACGGTGGTGGCGAGGGCCGCGCTCCGATCGGCCGCTCCGGCCCTGTCACCCCCTGGGGCAAACCGGCCCTGGGTCTCAAGACCCGCAAGCGGAACAAACCCAGCAATCGGTTTGTGCTCCGGAAACGTCGTCGCACCTCCAAGCGGAGCCGCGGCGGACGCGATTCGTGATCCAACTCACCGCTTTGCTGTTCGTTTAAACCGCTATGGGACGCTCTCTCAAAAAAGGTCCGTTTATTGCCGACAGCCTTCTGCGGAAGGTTGAAAAGCAGAACGCGGCCGGTGACAAGTCCGTGATCAAGACCTGGTCGCGCGCTTCCACCATCCTGCCGATGATGATCGGCCACACGATTGCCGTTCACAACGGCAAGGCTCACGTGCCCGTCTACGTGACGGAGCAGATGGTGGGCCACAAGCTCGGGGAATTTGCGCCGACGCGCAACTTCCGCGGCCACATCAAGGACAAGAAAGGAGGCCGCTGAGGACATGGCAAACACCTCATCCACCACTGCCCAGGCCCACGGCCGTTTCATTCGGGGCTCTGCCTCGAAGGTGCGCCGGGTGCTCGATCAGATCCGTGGTCGCAGCTATCGCGACGCGCTGATCATGCTCGAGTTCATGCCCTACCGCTCCACCGGCCCGATCACCAAGGTGCTGCGCAGTGCGGTGGCCAATGCCGAGCACAACCTGGGTCTCGATCCTTCTTCACTCGTGATCGCTTCCGCCACGGCGGACATGGGTCCGGTGATGAAGCGCTATCGCCCCCGCGCCCAGGGTCGCGCCTACGCGATCCAGAAAAAGACCTGCCACATCAGCATTGCTGTGGCTCCTGCCGCCTGACCCCCGAGGACACCGACCGATGGGACACAAGATCCATCCAACCGGACTGCGCCTGGGGATCACCCAGGAGCACCGGTCCCGCTGGTATGCCCCCAGCAAGACCTATCCGACCCTTCTTCAAGAAGACGATCGGATCCGCAAGTTCATCCACAAGAAGTACGGCGCCGCTGGCATCAGCGACGTGGTGATCGCCCGCAAGGCTGATCAGCTCGAAGTGGAACTCAAAACCGCCCGCCCCGGCGTGCTCGTTGGCCGTCAGGGCAGCGGCATCGAGGAGCTGCGCAGCGGCATCCAGAAAACCATTGGTGATTCCGCCCGTCAGGTGCGGATCAACGTGGTGGAAGTGGAGCGCGTCGACGCCGACGCCTACCTGCTGGCTGAGTACATCGCCCAGCAACTGGAGAAGCGCGTGGCCTTCCGCCGCGTGATGCGCATGGCCATCCAGCGCGCCCAGCGCGCTGGCGTGCTCGGCCTCAAGATCCAGGTGAGCGGCCGCCTCAACGGCGCCGAGATCGCTCGGACCGAGTGGACCCGCGAAGGCCGCGTGCCCCTGCACACCCTCCGCGCCGACATCGATTACGCCACCAAGGTGGCCACCACCACCTACGGGGTGCTGGGAATCAAGGTGTGGGTGTTCAAGGGCGAAGTGCTGCCCGGCAACAAGGACAAGGTGCCCGTGGGTGCAGCGCCGAAGCGCCGCGCCAGCCGCCGGCCCCAACAGTTCGAAGACCGTTCGAACGAAGAGTGATCAGGAGGCCTGAACCATGCTGAGTCCAAGACGCGTCAAATTCCGTAAGCAGCAGCGCGGCCGCATGCGCGGTGTCGCCACCCGTGGCAACACCATCGCCTTCGGTGAGTTCGCTCTGCAGGCCCAGGAGTGCGGGTGGATCACCTCCCGTCAGATTGAGGCCAGCCGCCGTGCCATGACCCGCTACGTGAAGCGGGGCGGAAAGATCTGGATCCGGATCTTCCCCGACAAGCCGGTGACCATGCGCCCCGCTGAAACCCGTATGGGTTCCGGTAAGGGCAACCCCGAGTTCTGGGTGGCCGTGATCAAGCCCGGTCGCATCCTGTTCGAGATGGGCGGTGCCGACATCACCCCCGAGATCGCCAAGGAAGCCATGCGCCTGGCGCAGTACAAGCTGCCCGTGAAGACCAAGTTCCTGACCCTCGCGGATCAGGACGCTGCCCAGGCTGCCGAAGCGGCCACCACCGTGGAGTCCTGACCATGGCCCGTCCCGACATCGCCGAGGTGCGCAAGCTTTCCGACGGCGACATCACCACCCAGATCGACGACACCCGTCGCGAGCTGTTCACCCTTCGCTTTGAGCAGGCCACCCGCCGTCTCGAGCAACCGCACCGCTTCAAGGCCGCCCGCATCAAGCTGGCCCAGCTGCTGACGGTGCAAACGGAGCGCCAGCGCTCCGCCGCTTCCTGATCCCCTACGTAACCGTTATGGCAACCAAGGAAAGGGTCGGCACCGTCGTCAGCGACAAGATGGACAAGACCGTGGTGGTGGCGGTGGAAAACCGCTTCCCTCACCCCATCTATCAAAAGACGGTGAGCCGCACCAAGCGCTACAAGGCGCACGACGAGGAGAACACCTGCAAGGTGGGTGACCGCGTCCGCATCACCGAGACCCGTCCCCTCAGCCGCACCAAGCGCTGGGCCGTGGCCGAGGTGCTGAACAAAAGCAGCGCCAGCTGAGGAGATCTCCCGATGATTCAACAGGAAACATTCCTCAACGTCGCTGATAACAGCGGCGCCAAGCGCATCCAGTGCATCCGTGTGCTGGGCACCAACCGTCGCTACGCCCACGTGGGCGATGTGATCGTGGCCGCCGTCAAAGACGCCATGCCCAACATGGGCGTGAAGAAGTCGGATGTGGTGAAGGCCGTGGTGGTCCGCACCAAGGCCACCCTGCGTCGCGTCAACGGCAACTCGATCCGCTTTGACGACAACGCTGCCGTGATCCTCGGCACTGACAACAACCCCAAGGGCACCCGCGTCTTCGGTCCTGTGGCACGCGAACTGCGCGACCGCAACTTCACCAAGATCGTGTCCCTCGCTCCGGAGGTGATCTGAGATGGCGACTGCCACCCCTAAAGCCAAGGCTCAGGTGCGCACCAAGATGCGCATCAAAAAGGGCGACACCGTGCAGGTGATCAGCGGTAAGGACAAGGGCAAGACCGGTGAGGTCCTGCGCACCCTTCCCTACGAGAACCGCGTGGTGGTGCAGGGTGTGAACCTGCGCACCCGCCACGTCAAGCCCACCCAGGAGGGCGAGACCGGCCGCATCGTCACCGAGGAAGCGTCCCTGCACGCGTCCAACGTGATGCTCTATTCCACCGACAAAAAGGTGGCCAGCCGCGTGGAAATCGTGGTGGAGAAAGACGGCACCAAGAAGCGCCGCCTCAAGAAAACCGGCGAGATCCTCGACTGATCTTCCTCTCTATCAACCTTGTCCGCCTTCTGACCAAGCCCAGAAGCGCAACCCCTGTCCCCCGTCATGTCCCTTAAACAGAACTATCGGGAGAAGATCCAGCCCAAGCTGCTCAAGGATCTCAACCTCTCGAACATTCACGAAGTCCCCAAGCTGGTCAAAGTGACCGTCAACCGGGGCCTCGGTGAAGCCGCCCAGAATGCCAAGGCCCTCGAGGCCTCCATCGAGGAGCTGGCCACGATCACCGGTCAAAAGGTGAATGTGACCCGCGCCAAGAAAGCCATCGCCGGCTTCAAGATCCGTCAGGGCATGCCGATCGGTGTGGCCGTCACCCTGCGTGGCGACCGCATGTATGCGTTCCTCGAGCGTCTGATCCATCTGGCTCTGCCGCGCATCCGCGATTTCCGCGGTGTGAGCGACAAGAGCTTTGACGGTCGGGGCAACTACACCCTTGGGGTGAAGGAGCAAATCATTTTCCCTGAGATCTCCTTCGACAAGATCGATGCCATCCGGGGCATGGACATCACCATCGTGACCACTGCCCGTAACGACGAAGAGGGCCGGGCCCTCCTCCGCGAGATGGGAATGCCGTTCCGCAGTAACTGAGCCCTCTTCGGACCCGACCATGGCTAATCACGACCCGATTTCCGACATGCTCACCCGCATCCGCAATGCGAGTGAGAAACGTCACCAATCCACCAAGGTGCCTGCATCGCGCATGGCACGCAGCATCGCCAAGGTGCTGCAGCAGGAGGGTTTCATCGCCGAGATCTCTGAAGAGGGTGAAGGCGTTGAGAAGCACCTCGTGCTCGAACTCAAGTACAGCGGCAAGCACCGTCAGCCGCTGATCCGCACCGTGCAGCGCGTCAGCAAGCCCGGTCTGCGCATCTACAAGAACACCCGCCAGCTCCCCAAGGTGCTGGGCGGTCTCGGCGTGGCCATCATCTCCACCTCCAAAGGTGTGATGAGCGACCGCGATGCCCGCAAGCAGGGTGTCGGCGGCGAAGTGCTCGCTTACGTCTACTGATCAGGGAGGTTGATCCATGTCTCGTATTGGTAAAGCGCCGATTCCCGTTCCGGGCGGCGTCACCGTCACCCTCAGCGGTCTCGACGTCAAAGTCAAAGGCCCCAAAGGTGAACTGAGCCGCACCCTCCCCGACGGTGTGACCATTGCCCAGGACGGCAGCACCCTCGTGGTGGCTCCCGCCAGCGACAACCGTCGCTCCCGTGAGCGCCATGGCCTCTGCCGCACCCTCGTCGCCAACATGGTGGAAGGGGTGAGCAAGGGCTACACCCGCAAGCTCGAGATCGTTGGTGTGGGCTACCGCGCCGCCGTTCAAGGCAAGAAGCTGGTGGTGAGCGCTGGCTATAGCCACCAGGTGGAGATGGTGCCTCCCGACGGCGTGACCTTCGCCGTGGATGGCAACACCACCGTGCTCGTCTCCGGTGCCGACAAGGAACTGGTGGGCAACGAAGCAGCCAAGGTTCGCGCCATTCGTCCGCCTGAGCCCTACAAGGGCAAGGGCATCAAGTACGAGGGTGAACGCATCCTGCGTAAGGCCGGTAAGACCGGTAAGAAATGAGGTCTGCCTGAGCGTCGTTACCCTGTACTGCCATGTCCACACTGTCCCGCAAGCAGCAGACGCAGAAACGCCACCGGCGTCTGCGTCGCAATCTCTCCGGCACCGCCGCGCGTCCGCGCCTGGCCGTGTTCCGCTCCAACAACCACATCTACGCGCAGCTCATCGACGACGATGCGCAGAGCACCCTCTGCTCTGCCTCCACCGTCGATAAGGAGCTGCGCTCCAACGTCTCGGCTGCTGCCACCTGCGATGCTTCCGTCGCCGTTGGTCAACTGGTGGCCAAGCGTGCCCTGGCTAAGGGCATCCAACAGGTGGTCTTCGATCGAGGCGGCAACCTGTACCACGGCCGTGTCAAGGCCTTGGCTGACGCCGCCCGGGAAGCGGGCCTTCAGTTCTGATCCCTGCTCTCACCATGACCGAAACCAACGACCAGATCCAGTCCAACGACATCCCGGGCGCGGCTGATGTTCCTGCAGCGGCCGAAGGCCAGCAGGAGCGCCGTGGTGGCCGGGGCGAGGGCCGGGGTGACCGCCGCGGCCGTGGCCGTGACAACCGCCGTGGCCAGGAGCGTGACTCCGAGTGGCAAGAGCGCGTGGTGCAAATCCGCCGCGTCTCCAAGACCGTGAAAGGCGGTAAGAAGATGAGCTTCCGGGCCATCGTTGTTGTCGGCAACGAGAAGGGCCAGGTGGGCGTGGGCGTCGGCAAGGCCGGCGATGTGATCGGCGCTGTCCGTAAGGGCGTGGCCGATGGCAAGAAGCACCTGGTGAAGGTGCCCCTCACCCGTCATTCCTCGATCCCCACCCTTGGCAATGGTCGCGACGGCGCCGCCAGCGTGCTGATTCGCCCCGCTGCCCCGGGTACCGGTGTGATCGCGGGCGGTTCGATCCGCACGGTGCTGGAGCTCGCCGGCATCAAGAATGTGCTGGCCAAGCGCCTCGGCTCGAAGACCCCCCTCAACAACGCCCGCGCCGCCATGGATGCCCTGGCCGGCCTGCGCACCCACAAGGAGACCGCCAAGGAGCGTGGCATCTCCCTCGAGCAGATCTACTCCTGAGGATTGCCATGACGTCGCTCAATCTCCAATCCCTCGCCCCCCAAAAGGGCGCCCGTCGCCGCAAGCTCCGTAAGGGTCGTGGCATCGCCGCCGGCCAAGGTGCCAGCTGCGGTTTCGGGATGCGCGGTCAGAAGTCCCGCTCGGGTCGTCCCACCCGTCCGGGCTTCGAAGGTGGTCAGATGCCTCTGTACCGCCGGGTGCCGAAGCTCAAGCACTTCACCGTGATCAACCCCAAGAACTTCACGGTGATCAACGTGGGCAAGCTGGCTGAGCTCAAGGCCGGCAGCACCGTCAACATCGACAGCCTCGTGAAAGACGGCATCGTCACCAGCCCCAAGCACCCCCTGAAGGTGCTCGGCACCGGCGACCTCAAGGTGAAGCTCACCGTTCAGGCTGCTGCCTTCACCGCCAGCGCCCGCGAGAAGATCGAGGCTGCAGGTGGCTCCTGCGAAGTGATCTGAGCTTCGGCTTGGTTCTGACCCCGACCCATTAGCGTCGGTGCCGCCTGGCGGAGCCTCCCGGCTTCTCCAGGCGGTTTTTTGTTCTCCGTTCTCCGCCCGCCCGTCATGCTCGTCAGCCGGGGTCGCAACCCCAGTGCCGGTGAAATCATCACCCAGCTGATTCAGGCCAAGGATCTGCGCAACCGCGTGCTGATCACCCTTGGCTTGCTCCTGTTGGTGCGTCTGGGGATTTACATCCCCGTTCCCGGCATCGATCGGGCCGCCTTTCAGGACTTCATCGCCCGTGGCGGTCAGCTGATCGGCTTCCTTGACATCTTCACCGGGGGTGGCATCTCCACCCTCGGGGTGTTCGGTCTGGGAATTCTTCCGTTCATCAACGCCTCGATCATCCTGCAGCTGCTCACGTCTGCGCTGCCGCAGCTGGAGGATCTGCAGAAGAACGAGGGTGAGGCGGGGCGCCGCAAGATCGCCCAGTACACCCGCTATGTGGCCTTGGGCTGGGGCATCCTCCAAAGCGTGGTGTTCGCCCTGATCCTGCGCCCCTATGCCACCGCCGGCACCTCTGAGCTGGTGTTTGTGCTGCAGACCGCCGTCGCCCTGGTGACGGGTTCGATGGTGGTGATGTGGATCAGTGAGGTGATCACCGAGCGCGGTATTGGCCAGGGCGCCTCGCTGGTGATCTACCTCAACATCGTGGCCACCTTGCCGCGGGCGCTGGGCTCCACGATTGAGCTCGCCCAGAGCGGCGATCGCAGCACCGTGGGCGGCATCGTGGTGCTTGTGGCCGTGTTCCTGATCACGATCGTGGGCATCGTGTGCGTGGAGGAGGGCAGCCGCCGCATCCCGATCGTGAGCGCCAAGCGTCAGGTAGGCGGTGCCAGTCTGTCTGCTCGCCAGAGCTATCTGCCCCTGAAGCTCAATGCCGGCGGCGTGATGCCAATCATTTTCGCCTCGGCTGTGGTGTTCCTGCCGCTCACCATTGCCAACATCACCAAGCAGCCCTGGCTGATCAACATCGCCGCGGCCCTCAGCCCCAACAGCGGTACACCCTGGCTGTATGCGCTGCTGTTTTTTGCGCTGATCATCGGCTTCTCGTTCTTTTACGCCACCCTCACGATCAACCCCGTGGATGTGGCCACCAACCTGAAGCGCTCCGGTGTGGCCATCCCAGGCGTGCGTCCTGGCTCGGCCACCGCTGGATACCTCAGCGGTGTGCAAAATCGGCTCACCCTGCTGGGTGCTTTGTTCCTCGGTGCAGTGGCGATCATCCCCTCGGCGGTGGAATCGGCCACCCAGGTGAAAACCTTCCAGGGCCTCGGTGCCACCAGCCTGCTGATCCTGGTAGGCGTGGCGATCCAAACCGCCAAACAGCTTCAAACCGCTGTGATCTCCCAGCGCTACGAGGGCATGGTGCGCCAGTGAGCGCGAGCTGAGCTCTCAGCCTTCCTTCCTGTTTTTCCCCTTCCCGTTCCGTCGTTCGCCGTTCTGTCATGAAGCAACGCCTTCTCTTCCTCGGTCCTCCCGGTGCCGGCAAGGGCACGCAGGCCCAGCGCCTGGCGGAAAGCCAGGGTCTGTTGCACCTGTCCACCGGTGATCTGCTGCGGGCTGAAGTGGCCGCCGGCAGTGAGCTGGGCAAGGAAGCCGAGGCGGTGATGGCCCGCGGCGAGCTGGTGAGCGATGCGCTGGTGCTGGCCATCGTGCGCAGCCGTCTGCAGGCCCACAGCGGCGGCTGGTTGCTCGATGGCTTCCCCCGCAACGTGGCCCAGGCCGATGCCCTCGCGGCGCTGCTCGCGGAACTCGGCCAGCAGATTGAGCTGGTGGTGCTGATGGAGCTCGACGATTCGGTGCTGGTGCAGCGCCTGCTCTCCCGCGGCCGCGCCGACGACAACGAAGCGGTGATCCGCCACCGCCTCGAGGTGTACCGCCAGCAGACCGAGCCCCTGATCGCTTACTACCGCGAGCGTGGCCTGATTGCTCCGGTGGAAGCCGCCGGTACGGTGGAGGAGATCGGAGCGCGGATCGCTCAGGTGCTGGCTTGACCGCTGTGGTAGGGTCGTCGTTTGCAAAATTGGAGAGACCGCTCCCATGAAGGTGCGTGCCTCGGTCAAGAAAATGTGCGACAAGTGCCGGGTGATTCGTCGCCACGGCCGGGTGATGGTGATTTGCGCCAACCCCAAGCACAAGCAGCGCCAGGGTTGATCCCTGGTTGAGTCTTGCCATCGGCCTTCGGGCCAACCCCTCCCCTGCTCACCCTATCGTTAGTTTCTGTGGCTCGGATTGCCGGCGTTGATATTCCTCGCGACAAGAGGATCGAAATCGCCCTCACCTATGTGTACGGGATTGGCCTGACCACGGCCCAAAAAATCCTGGCCAAAACCGGTGTTAACCCCGACACCCGCGTGAAAGACCTCGACGACGCCGACGTGCAGAAGCTGCGCGGCGCGGCTGAGTCGTACACCCTGGAAGGCGACCTGCGCCGCCAGGAAGGCATGGCGATGAAGCGCCTGCAAGACATTGGTTGCGTTCGCGGCCGTCGTCACCGTGCCGGCCTGCCCGTGCGTGGTCAGCGCACCCGCACCAATGCCCGCACCCGCCGCGGCGCCCGTAAGACCGTTGCCGGTAAGAAGAAGTAAGGCCTGACCTTGCTTCCGGCCTTCGGCCAACCCCTTCGCACCTGCCGTTCGGTTCCCGTAGGGCACCGGCGTCACCAGGTCGCCCCCCTCAGTTCCCTGATCACCTCCCTGCTGTTGCAGGGCTTTATCCATGGCCAAGCCCGCCAAGAAATCCGGCGCTAAGAAGACCAAGCGGAATGTGCCCAATGGTGTGGCGCACATTCAGAGCACCTTCAACAACACCATCGTTTCGATCACCGACACCGCTGGTGAAGTGATCTCTTGGAGCTCCGCTGGAGCCAGTGGTTTCAAGGGCGCCCGTAAGGGCACTCCCTTCGCCGCTCAGACCGCCGCAGAAGCAGCCGCCCGTCGCGCCCTTGAGCAGGGGATGCGCCAGATCGAGGTGCTGGTGCGCGGTCCTGGTTCCGGCCGTGAAACCGCCATCCGTGCTCTGCAGGTGGCTGGCCTGGAGATCACCCTGATTCGCGACGTCACCCCCCTGCCCCACAACGGCTGCCGCCGCTCCAAGCGTCGCCGGGTCTGATCCGACGTTTTGCCCCGCCCCAGAGGGGGCTCCTCCTCTTCTTTCGAGCTTCAGACCGTGTTGCAGTACCAGATCGATCGGGTTGAACACCAGATCGCCGACGACCGTTCCCAGACCGGCGTCTTTGTGATCGGCCCCCTTGAGCGGGGCCAGGCCATCACCCTCGGCAACTCCCTGCGCCGCGTGCTGATGGGAGCCCTCGAGGGCAGCGCCATCACCGCCGTGCGCATCGCCGGCGTGAACCACGAATACGCCACCGTTCCCGGTGTGCGCGAAGACGTTCTCGACATCCTGCTGAACTGCAAAGACATCGCCGTCAGCAGCCGCACCCGCGAGCTGGAGATCGGTCGTCTGGTGGCCAACGGTCCTTGCACCGTCACCGCCTCTGACCTGCAGTTCTCCTCGCAGGTGAACGTGATCGACGGCGACCGTCCGATCGCCACCGTGGCCGACGGCTACAGCCTCGAGCTCGAAGTGCACGTGGAGCGTGGCGTGGGTTATCGCCCGGTGGATCGCCGCAGCGAAGACACCAGCGCCATCGATCTGCTTCAGATCGATGCCGTGTTCATGCCGGTGCGCCGCGTGAACTACAGCGTGGATGAAACCGCAGTGGGCGAAGGCGGCTCTGCCCGCGAGCGCCTGCGCCTGGAGATCGAAACCGATGGCTCCGTCACCCCTGACGACGCCATGGCCCAGGCCGCCAATCAGTTGATTGCGCTGTTCCAGCCCCTGGCCAGCCTCACCATGGTGGATGAGCCCGGCCTTGAGCCCGAGCCCTCCGCTGAAGCGCAGATCCCCCTCGAGGAGCTGAACCTCTCGGTTCGCGCCTACAACTGCCTCAAGCGTGCCCAGGTCAACTCCGTGTCTGATCTGATGGGCTTCAGCTACGAAGATCTGCTGGAGATCAAGAACTTCGGCTCCAAGTCGGCCGATGAAGTGATCGAAGCGCTGGAGCGCATCGGCATCTCCCTGCCCCAGAGCCGCACCAGCGCCTGATCGAGCGCGAGTCGTTTCCTTTTCTGTTCACACCAACCCTCCGCATCCGTCATGCGCCACCAGTGCCGAGTTCCCAAGCTGGGACGCCCCGCTGACCAACGCAAAGCCATGCTGCGCGCCCTCACCACGCAGCTGATCCGCGAAGGTCGCCTCACCACCACCAAGGCCCGCGCCAAGGCCCTGCGCGATGAAGCCGAGCGCATGATCAGCTTGGCTAAGGACGGCAGCCTCGCCGCCCGTCGCCGCGCCATCGGCTACATCTACGACAAGCAGCTCGTGCACGCCCTGTTCGACAAGGCTCAAGAGCGTTACGGCGATCGGAACGGCGGCTACACCCGCATCATCCGCACCGTGCCCCGCCGCGGCGACAATGCCGAGATGGCGATCATCGAGCTGGTCTGATTCAGCTTCAGCGTTTCAACCGCCGCGCGTGATCCATGGATCCGCGCGGCTTTGTTGTGTCTGGCCCTTGTGCCTTGAGCGTTGTGGAACCGTCTGCCCCTCCCCTCACCCCCGCAGTACGGCGCATCGCGCTCTGCCTGCAATACGACGGTGCCCCCTACTGCGGCTGGCAGCGGCAGCCCCGTGATCCCAGCGTTCAGGAAACCCTCGAGACGGCCATTGCCGCCCTGGATCCCCGCCGCCCGCTGAGCGTGCAGGCCGCGGGGCGCACCGACACCGGTGTGCACGCGGCCGCTCAAGTGGTGCACTTCGATGCCGAAGGGCCTATCCCCGCCCAGCGCTGGCCAGCCGCCTTGAATGGCCGGTTGCCCGCCAGCATCCGTGTGCGTGCTGGGGCCGAGGTGCCGGCCGACTGGCATGCCTGCTTCAGTGCCAGCTACCGGCGCTACCGCTACACGCTGTACAACGCCCGCCTGCCCAATCTGTTTCTGGCGCCCTGGAGCTGGCATCGCTACCAGCTGCGCCTCGATGAGCAGCGGATGCGCCAGGCCCTCGAGGGCATGCTTGGCGAGCATGATTTCGCGGCGTTTGAGCGCGCCGGCAGCTCCCGCTCTCATTCGCGCACGACCCTTCAGGAGGTGTCGGTGGAGCGCCGGGGCGATCTGATCGAGGTGGAGCTCCAGGCCAGCGGTTTCCTCTACGGCATGGTGCGCTTGGTGATGGGCCAGCTGGTGGCGGTGGGGGAGCAGCGCCTGAGCCTGGCGGCCTTCGAGCAGCGTTGGCGCAGCGGTGCCCGCCATGAAGTGAAGGAAGCCGCACCACCCCACGGGCTCACCCTGTTGCGGGTGGGTTACCCCACGGCGGTGTTCCCTGATGCCGCCTGGTATGATTGCCAACCGCGGTATTTGCTGGAGTGTTCCGACTCTCCGCCCCGCGCCTGATCCAGCCCTCCGCGAAGGGGGCGTGTCAGGCGGCGAGGTAGGGTCGCTCCACGAGCTTCAGACGTCCGAGTGATCGGATGCCCTGCCGTCCCAGTCCAGACCTCCCGTCCAGACACCCTGTCCCGCCCCCTGTTCGCTTGAGCAGTGGAGCTCTTACCGATCCGGCCCGCCGGTGCGATGAACAAGACTCTCGTTCCCCCTCAGGATCCCTCCAGTCGCCAGTGGTACCTGGTGGATGCTGAGAACCAGACCCTCGGCCGTCTCGCCAGCGAAGTGGCATCGGTGCTCCGGGGCAAGAACAACCCCAACTTCGCTCCTCACATTGATGCCGGCGATTTCGTCGTGGTGATCAATGCCGAGAAGGTGAAGGTCAGCGGTAACAAGTTCACGGAGAAGGTCTACCGCCGTCACTCGGGTCGTCCCGGTGGCATGAAGACCGAATCCTTTGCTGCGCTCCAGGCGCGCATTCCCGAGCGGATCATCGAGAAGGCCGTGAAGGGCATGCTGCCCCACAACGCCCTCGGTCGTCAGCTGTTCCGCAAGCTGAAGGTGTACAAGGGTGCTGAGCATCCCCACGCCGCCCAGCAGCCCCAGGCCCTCGCCCTCGATCCCGCCGCTTCCGCCCAATGAGCACCAACTCCGTCGTCTACTGGGGAACCGGCCGCCGCAAGACAGCAGTCGCTCGCGTGCGCGTGGTTCCCGGCACCGGCACCGTGACCATCAATGGTCGCCCCGGTGACAACTACCTCAACTACAACCCCGTTTACCTGGCGGCCGTCACCGCTCCGTTGCAGACCCTGGGTCTGGCCAGCGAGTACGACATCCTGGTGAACGTGCGCGGCGGTGGCCTCACTGGCCAGGCCGATGCGATCAAGCAGGGTGCAGCCCGTGCGCTGTGCGAGCTCTCCCCCGAGAACCGCAAGCCCCTCAAGACCGAAGGCCACCTCAGCCGCGACCCCCGCGCCAAGGAGCGTCGTAAGTACGGCCTGAAGAAAGCCCGTAAGGCTCCTCAGTTCTCCAAGCGCTGATTCCGCTTCAGCTCCTCAGCTCCGTATTCGTCATGCCGAAGGCCGAAATCCATCCCACCTGGTATCCCGATGCCAAGGTGATCTGCAACGGAGAGGTGGTGATGACCACCGGCTCCACCTCGCCCGAACTCCACGTGGATGTGTGGAGCGGCAACCACCCCTTCTATACCGGCACCCAGAAGATCCTCGACACCGAGGGTCGTGTGGATCGCTTCATGCGCAAGTACGGCATGGGCGGTGCAGCTGCTGCCGATGCCAAGGCCGACGCCAAGGCCTGAGCGGTGCGTTTCTGATCTCCGCAGCGCCTGCGCTGTGGTGTTGAGCATGAGCCGGGTGCTTCAGGGCACCCGGCTTTTCGCTGTTCAATCCTCGATCGCTGATCCTGTTCTGCGCCCGCTTCCTGATCGGGCTCGTCTCCTTCCAGCATGGATGCCTCCTTTCTGAGCGAGCGTCTCGACGCGGCGCGCACCACCTTCAACACGCTCGAGCGGCAGCTGGCAGATCCCGATGTGGCTGCCAATCCCGCTCAGCTGGAGCCGATTGCCCGGGAGCGGGCCCGGCTCGAGCCGCTGGTGATGGGCTACGCCGAACTGCAGACCCTCCAAGGCCAGGAGCAGCAGGCGCGCGAGCTGCTGCGCGAAAGCCGCGGTGATCTTGATCTCGAAGCCCTGGCCCAGGAGGAACTGGCCGACCTCACCACTCGGATTGCTGCCCTCGAGGAGCAGCTCACCCTGGCGCTGTTGCCCCGCGACCCGCGCGATGAGCGCAGCGTGATGCTCGAGATCCGCGCTGGTGCCGGCGGCGATGAGGCGGCGCTCTGGGCCGGTGATCTGGCGCGGATGTATGAGCGCTATGCCCAGGCCGTGGGCTGGAAGGTGCAGCCGGTGAGCGCCTCTGAGGCCGAGCTGGGCGGCTACAAGGAATTGATCCTGGCGATCAAGGGCGACGGCGTGTTCAGCCAGCTGAAGTTTGAGGCCGGCGTGCACCGGGTGCAGCGGGTGCCGGCCACCGAATCCCAGGGCCGGGTGCACACCTCCACCGCCACGGTGGCGGTGATGCCGGAGGCCGATCCGGTGGAGGTGCAGATCGATCCGGGCGATCTGGAGATCAGCACGGCCCGCTCCGGCGGTGCCGGTGGCCAGAACGTGAACAAGGTGGAAACGGCGGTGGATCTGCTGCACAAACCCACCGGCATTCGTGTGTTTTGCACCCAAGAGCGCTCGCAGTTGCAGAACCGGGAGCGGGCCCTGGAGATCCTGCGGGCCAAGCTCTACGAGCGCGAACTGGCGGCGGCCAACGCTGAGGAGCGCTCCGCTCGCCTGGCCCAGGTGGGCACCGGCGATCGCAGCGAAAAAATCCGCACCTACAACTACAAAGACAACCGCACCACCGATCACCGCCTCGGCCGCAACTTCTCGCTGGAGCCGGTGTTGCAGGGGCAGCTGGCGGAGCTGATCGGGGCCTGTGTGTCGGCGGATCAGCGGCGGCAGCTGGAGGAGCTGGCGCAGCAGGCCGGGGGCTGATCCTCGTCTGCGCTCAGGCGGCGAGCTCCTGGCCGCTGTCGTCCCAGCCCTGCACGTACTTCGCCCATTCGTGGTGCTGCCCCCGAGCCATTTGGCGCTGGGCCTCAAACAAGGGCCCGCTGAGCGGCCGCCGCGGTGGTTGAAGCAGCACCATGCCCGCTTCTCGGGGCGTGCGGTTGCCCTTGTGCACGTTGCAGCGCAGGCAGGCGGTGGTCACGTTGTCCCAGCTGTGGCTGCCGCCGCGGCTGCGGGGCATCACATGATCGATGGAGAGGCGTTCGCTTTCGCTGCCGCAGTACTGGCAGCGGTGGCCGTCGCGCTGGAACAGGTTGCGGCGGGTGAGCGGCAGCGCCCGGAAGGGCACCCGCACGAACTGGCGCAGTCGGATCACCGTGGGCCGATGCAGGCCGGGGCGCAGCTGCAGATCCGCCGCGTGCTCGAGCCCTTCCGCCTTCCCTTTCAGCACCATCACAGTGGCGCGCCGCCAGCTCGTGATGTTGAGCGGCTCGTAGGAGGCGTTGAGAACCAGCACGTGGCCCATGGGAGAGGCACCCTGGCAGCCCTGGAATTGCTTGCCATGCTAAGGGCCTTCATCTGGAATGCGATGCATCCCCGCTTACGCTTTCTCCGACGCCACGCCGGATGACAGAAGCCTCCCCGGCCATCAGCCCCTCGGGTGATCCCTGGCCCCACCCACGCCAGCGGGCCTGGGTTGAGGTGTGCGAAGCCGCGGTGCAGCGCAATGCCCGCACCCTTATGCGCTCCCTGGCGCCGGGTTGCAACCTGATGGCGGTGGTGAAGGCGGATGGCTATGGCCATGGCGCCGTACCGGTGGCTCGCGCTGCTGCCGCCGGAGGTGCCAGTTGTTTCGGTGTGGCCACTCTGCAGGAAGGGGTGGAGCTGCGCCAGGCGGGTCTTCTTCAGCCGGTGCTGGTGCTCGGCAACCTCACCCAGCCTGAGGAGTTGCGCGCCTGCCTGCACTGGCAGCTGATGCCCACCCTCAGCGGCATGCGCGAGGCCCTGCTCTGCCAGAACCTGGCGGCTGGTAGCGGCCGACCGATGGCGGTGCAGCTCAAGCTCGATACCGGTATGGCGCGCCTGGGGGCTCCCTGGCAGGAGGGCCGGCGTCTGGTGGAGGCCATCTCCGGCCTGGAGGCTGTGGAGCTGGCCGGTCTCTATTCCCATCTAGCCGATGCCGATGCCCCAGGTCTGGAGCTCGATTCCCTTACCGCCCTGCAACAGCAACGCTTCGAGCAGGTGTTGATTGGCGTACAGCAGGCGGGCCTGGCCAGCGGCTGCCGTCATCTGGCCAACTCCGCCGGCACCTTGCGCTCAGCCCAGCTCCACTACGACATGGTGCGTGTGGGCCTGGCCCTCTATGGCCACAGGCCAGCCCTCCATCTCGGCGCAGACCTGGAGTTGCAGCCGGCCATGCAGGTGCGGGCACGCGTGAGCCTGATCCGCGAGGTTCCAGCGGGTGTGGGAGTGAGCTACGGCCATCGCTTCACCACCCGGCGCCCCAGCCGTCTGGCGGTGGTGGGGATTGGCTACGCCGATGGCGTGCCGCGCCTGCTCTCCAACCGCCTGCAGGTGCTGCACCAGGGGCAGCTGATCCCCCAGGTGGGAGCCATCACCATGGACCAGCTGGTGCTGGATGTCACGGATCAGCCGGCCGTGGAGGTCGGCAGTGTGGTAACCCTGCTGGGGGAGGACGGAGGCGCCGTGATCGACCCTCAAGCCTGGAGTGAGCCGATGGGCACGATCCCATGGGAGATCCTTTGTGGGTTTAAGCATCGCTTGCCTCGGCTGCCCCAGCGATGCGCTTCCGGGCTCATGGACTGATAGGATGGGCTGGCCGCTGGAGAGGTGGCTGAGTGGTTGAAAGCGGCTCCCTGCTAAGGAGTTACAGGAGGCAACTTCTGTCGAGGGTTCGAATCCCTCCCTCTCCGTTGACTGATCGCTGTTAATTCCCTGTTAATTAGCAGCAATCCATGTACCCTTCCTTCAGGTACATCAGCTTTTTGTGCGCTTCAGCGTTAAGCCAACACACAAGCAGCCCTTTCAGATTCTGCGCCCTCCGTTGCTTGCTGTCGCAGGTGGAGTCGTTGTCGTGTCTGCGGGTCTTTTGGCGTGGGCGCTCACGGCACAGATCCCTGTAACGATCAACGGACTTGGAACGCTTACACCACTCGATAGTATCTTCTCGGTTATTTCTCCAGGTAACGGTGCAGTTCTTTATCCCATTCACTTAAGCCAGGGGCAGTACCAGTATAAACCCCCTGCTTGGAGCCGTCAGGCCTATTTATATCTTCAAGAGCCCGGAAAGCTGTCCGATGGTGAGCTTTATTCATTGATCGGCAAAGTGATAGCTTCTGTTGGGATTTATGATTCCGAACGCTTCCCGATTGCGAGCGCCAATTCTGGCCTCGCTAGCGATCGCGACGACTATAGACTGCAATTTAAAGAACATGATGTCATCGCAATTGTTGACAACGAGGCATCTCGAACTAGTCTTGCCAGTGCATTGCTTGCTCTCACGGCCTCAATAGAGCTCTATCAGGAAGTGCAGCAATCTCAGAAGTTAACACTCGACTACAAATCTGAGATGGTTCAAAAGCAGAAAGATATGCTCAAGTCGTATGCCATGCTTTTCCGGGAGGGGGCTATAGGTCGCGCGGCATATCTAGAGCAACAACTTGCTTTTAGCAACACCAAGTCGGACAAGGCTGCCACCTTGTCAACACTCAATGACATTAAAAGGCAGATATCCCAGAATAAAGTGGATCTAAAGAATGCCTTTGCCGAGTTTTTGCGTTCTTCCGTTATCTTTGCAAACGATCCGGGCAGCGTTGATCAATTCGTCGCGCCACAGTGGTCTGATGTTCAGCCGGGCGAAGAAATCATGGCGATTACATGGAGTAAGCGTATTCAGCCGAACACGATTCCGGTTTTTGTTAATCCACAAGCATCTACCCTTGTATCGCTTGGCAATACATCGATTGCAACTCCAGCTGGTTTCAGCACTGCTGAGATCGGTGGCATCAAAGGTGTTGTAACGAGCATTGGAA
The DNA here is from genome assembly GCF_019104765.1 of Synechococcus sp. HK05. Taxonomy (NCBI): domain Bacteria; kingdom Bacillati; phylum Cyanobacteriota; class Cyanophyceae; order Synechococcales; family Synechococcaceae; genus Synechococcus; species Synechococcus sp. HK05. The sequence continues at coordinate 63,185 of NZ_JAHRXJ010000007.1, forward strand.
CCCAGCCTTTGAGCTTGGCTCAAATTTCTAAACGATTAGGGTCGGCAGGACTTGCAGAAACCTTAGGCCCTCAAGGCGGGTATCAAGTGAATGTAAAGCTTGAGCGGGAAGATTCAACATCAAATCTATTAAATATGCCACCACAAAATCGTGGTGGTTTTATTTGGAACAATCGATCGAACCCACCTCTGCCGCCACGTGAGGGAATGGTCCTCAACGTGCAAATTACATCCAGGCGTCGCACTCCTCTAGAGATGCTGATTCCTGCAGTGAAAGAATTCACAGGCTTTGCTGTGCCGCAGCGCCTTCAGTCTCTCGGAAGCAGCCCTCAGTAAGGCAGAGCTCATGATGTTTCGCTTCATCCGATCAATCTGGAAGAAAAAAACACCACTAGTTCTGCAGTATGAAGTTGCAGAGTGTGGCGCTGCCTCGCTTTCGATGGTGCTGCGTTACTACGGGTTATTTCTGCCGCTCTCCCAGTTGCGTTATGAATGCGGCGTGAGCCGAGATGGCAGCAATCTGCTGAATATTAAGAATGCAGCACAACGCTTTTGCTTAAAAGCCTCAGGTGTACGAGCCAATCCAGAAGAACTGTTGGCGCAAGACAATATCTTCCCGTGTATTTGCTGGTGGGACTTTAATCATTTTCTTGTTGTTGAAGGAGTGCGCAAGAATAAGGTTCTTATTGTGGATCCAGCGAAGGGGCGTTATGGCGTTACGCCATTAGATTTTGCCCGGCATTTCTCAGGCATTGCCTTGCTCCTCACCCCAGATACAGGCTTTGCTCCTGCAGGCAAGCCTGAGCGAGAGTTTCGAAAATTTCTAGTTCACTTACTCGACTATAAATTAACGCTCGCGATTCTTCTTGCGCTTGCCCTGTTCTCTGCACCGCTGTCACTCTTCAGTGCGGGTTTATCCGGTGCCTTCTTGTCTGAAGTGATTCAGAGCCAGCGGTTCTCGTACGCTATTCCGATCATTTGGTTGACCTTCCTCATTGCAGGGCTTCAGATTGTTGACTCACTTCTGAACACGAATATCTATCGAAGACTGACCGTTGATTTTTCCAAAAAACTAACACTTGATATTGGCCAAAAACTCTTTACGGTTAACTTTGATTTCTACTCCACTCGCTTTCTCGGTGATATTGCGAGTCGTCTGTCCTTGGGGAGCCAAATATCGAGTGATCTCTTTCACACATTTGCGCCCAAGCTAGCGAGCTTTTCAAGTTCTATGCTCATGGCGCCATTCATCTTCCTCATCTCTTGGCAGTTATCCCTAGTTACCATCGTTTATCTGCTGATCACAACAGCTCTCACTGTTTACACCACTTTATCAACCGTGGATGCACTCCGCTCAATCGACCTTGAGATGGGCAAGCTCGATGGCATCATTGTGCGCATTCTGAAGGATATACGTCTGATCAAAGCTTGTAATCTCGATAATCTCTACATATCAGAGGTCCTCGATCTGAGATCTCCCGTGCTTGTGAAGACACAGGCCATGGGCTTTCGACTCAACAACCTTGGTTTTTTTAATTCACTTCTCTCATCCATCTACGAGTACAGCTCGATCGCTTTGGCTGCGTTGTTGGTGATTCTTGGCGATTTAAATCTCGCCGGGTTCATGGCATTCCAGTCACTACGTGGATTCTTGTCAGCTCCGATCAGTGAACTCACTACGATGTTTGAGGAGATTCAAAGGGCTGACGCCTCGCTTGGACGCTTAACGGATCTTTTTAGCGTTTCAGATGATCCCAAGATCCATTCGCTAGACAGGCTGGCTTCTCAGAATCGCTTTCTGAAGCAGTCGATTCGTTTACCATCGAATCAGATGCAGCTGCCGGTCCCAGATGAACTGGCTCTCAGCATCCACAACTTGTCGTATCAGTTTTCACCGCTTCAACAGCCCGTCTTATCGGACATCTCACTGGAACTCAAACCTGCCTCGATGACAACAATCGTGGGCCCGAGTGGATCAGGTAAGTCCACGTTACTGAAGATTATCGCCGGGCTATCTGGGAGTTATCTGGGGGATCTGCTGTTCAGTGGCCACCCTTGGAGCAGCTATGACGATGCGGCGATCCGAGGCGCTCTGGGGTATGTCTCCCAGGAAACAGCAGCAATGCGAGCATCTATTTTCGAAAACATTCGCTTGTTTGATCCAGATGTATCTGAGCTCGATATTCAAGAAGCGGCTGAGATTGCCCTGTTTTCGGATGTCGTTGCGGAACTCACGCGTGGCTACGCCACTGTGCTGAAGGAATCAGGCATGGCCCTCTCTGGCGGTCAGATGCAACGACTGGCCATCACTCGCGCACTCTGCCGAAAGCCCAAGCTTTTGATCCTTGATGAGGCTACAAGTGCGTTGGATGTGCCAACTGAGCTTGCCATTCTCAATAATATCCGCTCGCTTGGGGTCACGGTGTTATGCGTGGCCCATCGCTTGATCTCTGCAGAAATGAGTGACCATGTGATTGTTTTGCAATCGGGACACGTTGTGGAGCAAGGAACCCCTCAGCAGCTCAAGCAGACCACTGGTTCAATCTATTCTCGTCTTCTGGCAGATGAGTCGAGTTCCCAGCGAGGTAACTCCTGATGGCTGAGCGCTTCAGTTCTGCTCAACGCTTTCAAGTGCAGGAGGAGTTGATTGCTGCAGCCAATACTCTGTCAGGGCTGGAGTCGAGTTCTCGATTCGTAGCATCATCGATTGCTAGGGATTCAGACTATGCTCGTCAACTCATCGCTTATCTCCGTCATTATTTTGGCCTAGAGAGCGATCAACCCATCGCTCTATCAGATTCATTCGATGAGCTTCTACTGGCCAATGATATTTTTTATCGCCGTGTAAGCCTTGCCAAGGATCGTGCTTCTTGGCAGTCTAACCCCGTTCTTGTTGGTGGGATCAATGGTGATGCCACCTATATACTTGATAGCACGCGCCGTGCGATTGCCCTCGTTGATGCATCCAATTATTCTCGCACGGCTTATCGGTCTCTCGAAGAACTTGCCGAGCATGTTGAGCCAAGTGGCTATGAGCTCTATCCGCTTCTTCCGGATGCTGATACAACACTGAAAGCACTTCTTTCTTTTGTTTTTCCTGCTATTCGTGGCGACCTGCTTAAGTCTTTAGCGCTTTCAGTATTGCTCATTGGGTTTGCATTAATCTCTCCTCTGATCACAGGCCAAGTGATTGGAGATGTGGTTCCCAGTGGGGATATGCGCTGGGTTGCCTCGGTTTTCTTTATTGGCATTATCCTCGCGTTCTATCAAGCTGCTTTCAGTTGCCTTCAATCTTTTTATTCCTCGCGGATCGAAATCCAGCTCAACTTAAGGTTGGAGCCTGCCTTGTATCGGAAGGTGTTGTCTCTTCCGATTTCATTTATCGACAAGTATTCCACCGGTGATCTGAGTACGAGGATCTCCTCAATTACGGCAATTGTGAAAACGATTGCGTCCCAGTGCCTCACCACAGTGCTCAATTCATTGTCGCTCATTGGCTATGGCGGCATGATGCTTTATCTTGACGCGGGCCTAAGCGCTCCTTTATTTGTTTATATCCTCATCAGTTCTATTATTCAGGTTCTGCTTGTGCGGCGGCAAATCAAGTTTTACAAGAAGTCCATCCCTCTTGGTTCTGAAAACTACGATCTAACGCTTGAAACGCTGTCTTCTGTTGCGCAGATCCGAGTGGCGGGTAGCGAGCCTTTCATGCTTCAGCGCTGGTATTTCAGCTTGATGAATGTGCTTCGCCTTGATATGCAAGCTGCCAGGCTTTCAGACTGGAACTCAGCCATCTCCGGCATCCTTCAAACGCTCGGCACAGTGATTATCTATATCGTGATTGTGCGCCGTTTGCTGGCGTCCCCCACTCTCGAAGCGGCATCGATTGGTCTCGCAACTTTTGTGGTGTTTACGAATGCCTATTCAGGTTTTGCGAACGCCTTCCTTTCGCTTGTCTCGTTGATTAACACGGTAACGGGTTCTTTGCTGGTAGAGGTTGATCGTGCCATGCCTCTTCTTAGGCAGCCCTCTGAGGCCACCGCTTACTTCGGAAGCAACAAGATTGTGATCAATGGGGCGATTGAATTTTCAGATGTGTCGTTCTCGTATCCAGGTTCGGTTGGACCTCGTCTCTTTCAAGATCTGAGCTTTCAGCTAAGGCCTGGCAAGTTTAATGTGATTTTTGGCCCTAGTGGATCTGGTAAGTCAACCATCATTTCTATGATCCTTGGCTTTGCTTTGCCAGATCAGGGAATGATCAGTATCGACGGAGTGCCTCTTCATTCCATCGATATCCGACATTACCGTGCCCAAATAGGTGCTGTGCTTCAGCAGTCTGAATTAACATCGGGTTCCATTCTTGATGCTGTCACGGGCGGGTTGGATATCCCGGATGAAACAGTGTGGCGTACGTTGCAGATGGTTAATATTGCAGAGGAGGTGGATCGCATGCCGATGAAGTTGCAAACCATCTTGTCGGAGGGATCCACTGTGATTTCGGGTGGTCAGCGGCAGCGTCTGTGCATCGCGCGTGCTTTGCTCAATGGCCCACGCCTACTGCTTGAGGATGAGGCAACAAGTGCCCTCGATGCCCATTCTCAATCCGTGATTATTCGCAATCTTCGTGATCGCGATATCACGAGAGTTGTGGTGGCTCACCGCATTGCCACCATCCGTGATTGTGATCATATGGTTGTCATCAATCAGGGGAAGGTGGAGGCTTGTGGCGGTTTCGATGAATGCCTGGCATCGTCGAGCTTCCTGCAGGCGGCAACGCGTGCGCTTTGAGGCTTCATTGCAGATAGCTTTAAAAAAGAGAGCGACGTGCGTGGGATTGCAGCCGCTCTCAAGAGCATATTGGCGACAGTATTGCACTGATGCTCTCTGTATCGTTCAAGCTAAAAGGGAAGCCGAACGTCGCTGCTGCCACCAGGCATCGAAGGGAAGTTAGAAGGTTGGGCCTCCTCGGGTAGTTTATTCCGAGGCGGCTCGGGCGACACAATCACGATCGGTCCCGTGATCACCCGGCCGCCGCGTCTGGTTGCCTTGTTGGTCTTCCGGCCACCATTAATCGTCTGTAGTTCTTCATCTGATAGGCGGTGATCTTGGGGTTGGTTGTTTTGGTGTGTCATGGTTGCTTGCTGATTGACTGGGTTCGAGACTGGGCGTCAGTATAAGTGGATGTGATTAGGAATGGTATTTATTTGCGCTGGCCTGCTGTAGGCCATAGACAGACCCTGAAAAGATCGTGGCAGCACCAGCTTTAGCAGCACCAGCTTTGGCAGCACCAGCACCAGCGCCAGCAGCAGCGGCGCCGGCCGCGGCAGCCCCACCACCAAGTACTGCGGCACCGATAGCACCACCAGTCGCCACAACAGCAACTCCGATCAGGCCCCACTGCCACCACTCGAGCCCACCGGCTACGGTTTCCAGAGCCTGATCATCAAGTTGGATCATCTGAGTTTGAGTTTTCATGATTGATTGTTCGGGGTTCGATTGAGAGCTTTGAGTGTTGCCCTCTCGACCCCTTCAGAATCGCTGCTGTCGCGGCCTCAAACAAGATCAAAGCCAGGGTGAGTTGCGGTGAGTTTCATGTGAGGCCTGTCCGTGGGTTATTGCCCTGGATGGCTGATCAGTTGCCTGCAGAGTTCTGGCAGCAGGGTGTCGTCCTGGGCGCGTTCTGTTCCTTCAGTGAAGGCCACGATCAGGGTTGGCGAGCAGCCCTCCACTTCCATGTAGGCCGCATCGTGGCGGGCCTGGCTCATCCAGCCAGCCTTGCTCCACAGCCCTGCCGCTTCCGGTAGGCCAGCGCCAAGGAAGCCATCCACCTGGTTTTCGGGGTCGGCGGTACGCGCAGCGGCATCCAGGCTGCGGTGGAGCAGGGTGCGCATGCGGTTGCAGACAGGCGGCGACACCAGAGCACCGGCCATCACGGCATGCAACAGCCGGGCGCAGAGATCGGTGTTGAGGCGGTTGCGGTTGTCCAGCCCCGCGCCATAGAACTGGCGCTCACGGCCGTAGGGCCCGTCACCCCAGGTTTTCTGGCAGGCATTGCAGCCGCTCCACTCGCTCCAGCCCAGCTGCGCGCACCATTTCTTGTTAAGCCAAGCCGATATGAATTGACTATCAGTATCTGAAGCCCATTCAAGCCAGGCGGGCTATTAAGCATGAAGAGCCCTGCTTTCGCAGGGCTCAGGGAGAGACTTGTTTCCAGCAGAGGCCTTCAGGCTTAATGCTGGTACAAGCAGTGCTTGTGTGGTTTTCGGTGAGCCTATGCGGGTTACCGGTGAAGAGTCCTCTTTATGGATCAGAGATTAGGGTATTCCCATATAGTTCCCCCAGAACTAACGCTGATGGCAACTACGCTGGCGACCGATTTTGTGCCTACGCCAGCACCAGCAGCGCCAGTCGTGGCCATGGAAGCTGCAATGGCTGGGCCTGCTACGCTCGCCCCCCCAATTACAATGCCCGCCGCGCTTCCGTACAACAGACCCTTCCCAAGACCTCTCCCGAAACCCTTCCAAAACTCAGAGCCTCCTTTGCACGCTTGCATTTCAAGAGTGTCGACCTCAATTAGTGATTTCATTTGTTGGCTTTTCGATTTTGGTATGTTGTCTTGAAGGTCGTTGCCCTCTCGACCCCTTCAGAATCGCTGCTGTCGCCGCCTCAAACAAGATCAAAGCCAGGGTGAGTTGCGGTGAGTTTCATGTGAAGGGTGCCCGTGGCTTATCTCCCTAGGGGGCTGATCAGTTGCCGGCAGAGTTCTGGCAGCAGGGTGTCGTCCTGGGCGCGTTCTGTTCCTTCAGTGAAGGCCACGATCAGGGTTGGCGAGCAGTCTTCAACTTCCATGTAGGCCGCATCGTGGCGTGCCTGGCTCATCCAGCCAGCCTTGCTCCACAGCCGTGCCGTTTCCGGTAGGCCAGCGCCAAGGAAGCCATCCACCTGGTTTTCGGGGTCGGCGGCGCGCGCAGCAGCATCCAGGCTGCGATGGAGCAGGGTGCGCATCCGGCTGCAGGCAGGCGGCGACACCAGAGCACCGGCCATCACGGCATGCAGCAGCCGGGCGCAGAGATCGGTGTTGAGGCGGTTGCGGTTCTCCAGCTCCACGCCATAGAACTGGCGCTCACGGCCGTATGGCCCGTCACCCCAGGTTTTCTGGCTTGCATTGCAGCCGCTCCACTCGCTCCAGCCCAGCTGCGCGCACCATTGATTCACCAGCTCACGGCGCAGCGCCCAGCTCGCCATGGCTGCTTCCGGCAAGCACGGTCCGCTGGTGGTGCCCGTGAGCAGATCCAGCACAAGCCCAGTGGCGTCGTTGCTGGAGTCGCGAATCATGTCCGCCAGGGCGCGGCGCAGCTCCGGGGTGTCGTCGATCAGCTGGCGCTGCAGCCAGGTTTCGGCCGCCACCAGATACAGCAGTTTCACCACGCTGGCGGGATAGCGCGCCTGATTCCCTTGCCAGCTGGCGCCGCGCGGTTGATCCGCCCAGAAGCCCTCCAGATCGCTGCGCGAGGAAGCGCTGTCGATCAGGGAATCGCTGTAGCGCAGCCAGGTAATCGAGAGCTGGTTTTTGAGGCCCGGCCGTCCATCGGCTTCCAGGGCTGCGATGGTGGCCTCAAGCTGTTGGGCCATCGCCCCATCCGGGCAGTAGAACGCCATCGCAGCCAAAGGGGGCAATGACGAGATTAGGCAGATTGGCCGAGGGCACACCAGTGGCGCTGGAGCTACTGCATCCGGGCAGCTGCTGGCGCCTCACCGCCCCGGTCAACCTCACCAGCCACTGGCTGGGCCCCGGGTTGGCCACCCAAGCCGCCGCCGGTCGTGTTCTCAGCGTGCTCGAGCCTTTGCGGCCCGGAAAGGCCCGCCTCCGGGTGCGCCTCCTGGAAGACGGCTATCCCGGTTGGCTCGATCCCCAACAGCTTTTGGGTCATGCCCAGGCCTGCCGGCCGCCGCAGCCCCGCTTGCTTGATCCCAGCCAGATCGAGGCCGCGCTGCCGGCCGTGTCGGCCTTTGCCCATCAGGCCCATCTCCAGCCCAATCACTATTTATGGGGCGGCACCCTGGGTCCCGATTTCGATTGCTCCGGCTTGATCCAGGCCGCCTTCGCCAGTGCAGGCATCTGGCTGCCCCGCGATGCCTATCAGCAGGAGCGCTTCTGCCAGCCGGTGGCGCTGGCGCCCGGTTGCTACAGCCTGCTGCGCCCCGGTGATCTGATCTTTTTTGGGCGGCCCCAGCGCTGCACCCATGTGGCGCTTTACGTGGGTGGTGGTCGTTATCTGCACAGCAGCGGCCGCGAGCATGGCCGCAACGGCATTGGTCTTGATGGGCTCGATCCCCACATCGATGATCCGGTGAGCGTGCACTACCGGCTTGAGTTGCGCGGTGCCGGCCGCGTTGTCCGTTGCCATGACGGCACACCCTTGCCCTGAATCCGATGCTGCTTTCGCTGTTGCTGATCCTGGCGATCACAGCCTTGGGGTGGTGGCTGGCTCAGGCCACCGCTGCAGGCCGCCAGCTCGGCACCACGATGCTGGTGCTGCTGCTCGGCTTGCTGGTGAGCAACATCAGCGGCCTCAAGCCCGCGCCTGCGGCCGCGGCGTGGGTGAACGGGCCGCTCACGTCTTTGGCGATTGCCCTGTTGCTGTTGGCGGTGGATCTCCGGCGCCTCTGGCCGGAAGCACGCCGCCTGCTCGTGCCGTTTGGGCTGGCGGTGCTCAGCACCGTTGCTGCGGTGGTGCTGGGTGGTTGGTTGCTGCAGCCGCTGCTCGGGGCAGGCCGGGGTGTGTTGGCAGGGGTGTTTACCGCCACCTTCACCGGTGGGAGCCTTAATTTTGTATCGGTGGCGCGGGCACTCCAGCCCCCCGAGGCGCTCCTGGCGGCGGCAACCACGGCCGATTACGTGGTGTTCGCCGCCTGGTTTGCCGTGAGTTTGTGGCTTGGGCGCCGCGGCCAGCGGCCTGCTCCCGCTACTGCCTCTCCCCAAAGCGTGCCGCTGGAGGCGGCCGCCGGCTGGTGGCAGGGCCTGGTGTGGGGGGTATCGGTGCTGCTGCTGGCCAATGGGCTCACGGCTGCGTTGCAACGGCTCTGGCCCGCCCTGCCCGGCATCCTGGTTCTCACCACGCTCACCCTCCTGGCAGCGCAGCTGCCAGGAACCAGCAGCCGGCGCGGTTGCTACGGGCTTGGGCTGCTGTTGATTCAACCCTTCTTCACGGTGATGGGCCTCAGTTCGCTGGTGGCGGGGCTGCTCGGCGACGGCCTGCCGGTGTTGGTCTATGCCGCCTTGATCGTGAGCTTGCAGGCGGTCGCTGTGTTGTTGCTGCGCCGCTGGCGCGGTTGGGGCATGACGGAAACCCTCGTGGCCTCTCAGGCTTCGATCGGTGGCCCCAGCACCGCCCTGGCACTGGCCACGGCTCTCGGGCGAGCCGAGCTGGCGCTCCCGGCTGTGGCCATCGGCTTGCTGGGCTACCTGCTTGGCACTTACCTGGGTTTGCTGGCGGCCTTCCTGCTGGCTTCTTAACCCCGAGCTCAGGCCTCTCGCCTAGGTTCCAGCCACCACCCACCGCATCCCGTGAGCCCAAGCGTTGCCCCCGAGCTCTCGATCGTGGTGCCTCTGTTCAATGAGGAAGAGAGCCTGCCGCTGCTGGTGGTGAAGTTGCTCGAAGCCCTGCGGCCCTTAGGCCGCAGCTTTGAGTTGGTGCTGGTCGACGACGGCTCCAGCGATGCCACCGCTGCCGTGCTGCGGGAGCTGGCGAGCACCACACCTGAGCTGGTGGCGGTGCTGCTGCGGCGCAATTACGGCCAGACGCCGGCCATGTCGGCGGGGTTTGATGCCAGCCGTGGAGGCGTGATCATCACCCTTGATGGCGATCTGCAAAACGACCCAGCCGATATCCCGATGCTGCTCGAGCAGCTCGAGCAGGGCTACGACCTGGTGAGCGGCTGGCGCCACCAGCGTCAGGACCATGCCGTGAGCCGTTTGCTGCCCAGCAAGATCGCCAACCGCCTGATCGCCCGGGTGACGGGCGTGCAGCTGCACGACTACGGCTGCTCGCTCAAGGCCTACCGGCGCGAGCTGGTGGAAGACATGAACCTCTACGGCGAGCTGCATCGCTTCCTGCCGGCGCTCGCCTTTATCGAGGGCGCTCGCATCAGTGAGGTGAAGGTGAACCACAACGCCCGCCAATTCGGGCAGAGCAAATACGGCATCGATCGCACCTTCCGGGTGCTGATGGATCTGCTCACCGTGTGGTTTATGAAGCGCTTCCTCACCCGGCCGATGTATGTGTTCGGTTTTGGCGGGCTGGTGGGAATCGCCATCGGCTCGGTGCTCAGCGCCTATCTGCTTGTGGAGAAGCTGATGGGCGCTGAGATCGGCAACCGCCCACTACTCCTGGTGGCGGTGCTGGCGCTGATCGCGGGGGTGCAGCTGTTTTGCTTCGGCCTGCTGGCGGAGCTGCAGATGCGCACGTATCACGAAAGCCAGGGCCGCCCGATCTACCGGGTGCGTGAAACGTTGCGCGGTGGCTTGGCGGCGGCGAGCTGAGCGCTACCTGAAGTGCGGCCCCGGAAGTGGGCCATGGCTTCTGCCGCTAGGGCAGCCACCTGCTGATCGCTGTCGCGCAGGCCGCGGCGGATCAGGGGCAGCGCATCGCGGTGCTGCCAGACAGTGCACACGGCTAGGGCTCGGCGGCGAGCCTCACCGCCCTGCTGAAACTGACGCTGCAGCTGCGCCAACAGCTGCAGGCGGCCGCGGCGATCCGCAGCGGCTGGTAGAGCCTGGGATGTGGCCGCCACTTGGCGGGACATCTCGCTGGCAGGCTCGTTACCTTCACGCGGCAGCACCAGCTCCATCTGGCTGCGGTTGAGGGCCGCCACCGCGGATGCATCGGTGGAGCGCAGGATCTTCGGGCGCGGCCGGCCAAGCAGCCAGCAGGCTGCGATCACGGCGGCGATGGCTGCTCCGGAGAGGGCCTGGGTCATCGGTCTGAACTTTTATGTCGCCCCTTCCGCTGCCAGAGAGCAGCTTTGAAAGAGCTCCTTACAGTGCCGAACGGTAGCTGTATTGGCCCACGCTGATGACCGGAGACTTCGTCGCCGCCTGGATGCCCTCGGTATTCGTGCCCCTTGTCGGGATCCTGGCTCCTGCGGTGGCCATGGCCCTGCTGTTCAACGTGATCGAAGCCCGCGACTGAGCCGTCGCCGCTTCATCGCCGCCAACCATCCTCCTTCCACCGATGACCGTGACCCCCGTCGCCGACCCCTGCGTCGGCAATCTGGCCACTCCCGTCAACAGCAGCTACTTCAGCCGCGCCTTTCTGAACGCGCTGCCGGCCTATCGCCCCTCCCTCTCTCCCAACCGCCGCGGTTTGGAAGTGGGCATGGCCCATGGCTTCTTCCTCTACGGCCCCTTCACCATCTGCGGTCCTCTGCGTGCCACCGAGTACGCCAGCACTGCCGGGCTCCTGGCCGCTGTGGGCCTGGTGTCGATCCTCACCGTCTGCCTCTCGATCTACGGCACCGCCGGCCGCGGCCCCAACGTGCAGCCCGCGGACGCCACCATCGACAACCCCCCCGCTGATCTGTTCACCAAAGCCGGCTGGGCTGAGTTCGCCAGCGGCTTCTGGCTGGGTGGCTGCGGTGGCGCCGCTTTCGCTTGGTTCCTCGCCGGCACCACCATCGTGGCTCCGCTGGTGAAGATCGCCGGTGGTGTGTGGAGCGTGGGCTGAGCCCAGGCCGCCTTTTTGTGATCAAGCCCTGCTTCGGCAGGGCTTTTTTTGTGGCTTTTGAATGCCGTCCTGGCCGCTGCCGATCCGGCTCACCGTCTCCCCAGACGTCGATTCACAAGGAAGGAGCGTCTTCATCCGGCCAGCCGGGGCTGGTTGACGGGGGGCGCGTTACGCATTCAGTTGACGCCCTAGACCGATCATGGCTAGCGACGACCCAGCAAAAAGCGGGCTCGTGGCCCGCTGCTGCGTTGTCAACCGTGAGGTTATGCGTCTTGTTTAGCTGAAGCCTGGCATCTTGGGCATGTCAATACCAATCTTTCTGTTGATCTGATTGATCTCAGCATGAACGCCCGAGAGGCCCTGCGGAAGAGGCACGGTCTGACCGTTCGATCCGGGATGTATGCGAGGAGACGACGGCGTCACGTTGAAGGGAATTTTCCCGTTGCTGAATGGGCTGATCGGGGATCCATTAATGTAGACGCTTGCCTCGATTGCACCGCCCTTCTTGCCTCCATCCACGGCTTGGAGCTCTTCATCTGTCAGGTTGAACTGTTCATTTTGATTGTGTTGTCGTGTCATGGTTGGTCTCCGGTGATCTGATAAAAGAAATTTGTTTTTGTCGTGACAACGTGCTGCTAGGCTCTGCTTGTGGCTAAGCCTCGACTTGATCGCCTTTGTGGATAATTAGGCATTCCTGTCTTCCCAAGGGGTGAACTGTTAGGGTTATGAGCTTTGTATTCAGCTCAGCAGGTTTCAAATTCGTCAGGATTGGCGTGAATTTCTTCCCATGTCATGCCGCAGCAAGCGGAAGGGTTGGGAATGCGGGTATGCCGCCTGCGGCGCTCATTAGAGTTTGATTGTTCAGTTGGATCATTTAAGTCTGGTTAGTCGGAATGAAATTATTGGGGCTTGTCTGAGGGCGTTGAGTACCGCCCTCTCGACCCCTTCAGAATCGCCGCTCCTACCCTCTCAAACAAGATCAGAGCCAGGGTGAGTTGAGGTGAGTTTCATGTGACCCCTCCTTCTAGGTTGCCCGTATTGGGCGAGTGGTGCTTCACAGCAGCCTCGTCTTTCCCCGGTTTTTGGTCTCGTGCAACGCTTGGCCCTTGAGTTATTCATCATTCAATGGGGGTGCGACACGGTTGCTTTGTCCCAACCCGATAGTTCAGGCATGGCCCTTTGCACACGTAGCAATCGGTTGTAAACTTCCTCCATAAGCTGTATCCCTTTGGCACTAATCTGGGATGAATCTGCGGCGGAAATCGCTTTATCGAACGCTAGCTCAATGGATTTCCGTTGCAGTCATTGCTTCCGCGATTGGAGAATTTCTTGTTTCTCAGCGGCTTAGCGACAGGATCGATAACCTCACGCTGCAACACGAAGCAACCCAGGTTCTCAAGGGGTTCTCGTCTGAGCTTCAAGAGCGATGGGGTGCGAATACAAATGGAGTGGATGGAGGAGAGGAGGTTAAAGCAGAATTGCAGCGTCTAGTTGATAGTGCCTACACAAGCTCGCACGTTACGCCCCTTCTGATAGCTTCTGAGGGACTGTTCTTGCCCCGAGGTGCCAGTGGGGATGTCGATCTAGCAAGGGCAAAACTGATTATTCGCGAGTTGAAAAATGATGATGATCAATATGTCGTGAACTTATCGACACGCGGACCGGCTCTCGCTGCCGCCTCGATGCCAATCCCATTGCCAGGCCTGCAGGACGGCCAGGCCAATCTCGTGTTGCTCATGCGTTGGCCGCTGCTGCAAAGTCTGCGGGAACTGCAGTGGTCTGCATTGCTGCTGAAATTGCTCACTCTTGTCGTTGTTGTCGGTGTGAGTAGTGTTCTCTTGTATGTATTGCTGGGTCCCTTGAGGAGGCTCAGTGCTAAGGCTAAAACTCTTAGAGGCGAAAATCTGCTTGAGAGCCGCCTTGATCCTGGTGATTCGCCGAAAGAGATTAGGGAATTGATTATTTCTTATAATCAGGCTATCGAGAGGCTAGATCATGAGTATCAGCAGCAGCAGCTGTTCGCTTCAGTTGTTTCTCATGAATTCAAGACGCCTCTCACAGTGATCAGTGGGTTCATTGACTCGGTGCTTCTTCGCTCAGAAGCTCTCACCGAAAGAGATAGAAAAAAGCTTGATATTGCTAAAAATGAAACCCATCGCCTGAACCGCCTCGTGAGCGATCTCCTCGATCTGAGTCGGTACGACCATGATCGACTCAAGCTCCTTAATGTTGCTTTTTCGCCAGCAGTGGCGATGAGAGATGTGTTTTCAGTACTTGTTAATGCTGAGCCAGGCAGAATCCGGATGGATGCTGAGGCTGAAGCTGAACATTGGAGGGCGCTGGGGGATCCTGGTCGATATTCTCAGGTTATTGCTAATCTTGCTGAAAATGCCTTGAAGTATTCTCCGCCCTCTGCACCTGTCACCCTCAGGTTGAAGAAAGTTGGTTCTACGCTCGTTTCGGAGGTTGAAGATCGGGGCCCTGGCATCACTCCAGCCGATCAACCCAAGATCTTTGATCGGTTTTATAGGGCTGAAGCACACCGAGGTTTAACTCAGAAGCCAAGCTCGGGCCTTGGTTTGTCGATTGTGAAGGCGATGGTGGATAGTATGGGAGGAAGGGTCGGCGTGGCTTCGAAGCCCGGTCATGGAAGCAAATTCTGGGTAGAACTTGATATGATTGCTGAAAATTCTTCGTGTCATGACTGAATTACCTGGCAAGGCTATCTCGATTCTTGTGGCTGACGACGATCCGAATATCGCTAGCTTAATTGCGATGGAATGTGAGGAGGAGGGGTATCAAGTTGAGGTTGTCGCCGATGGTCAGCAAGCCATTTTAAGGCTGCGAGAAGGAGCGTTTTCCTTGGCCATTCTGGATTGGGATATGCCGATGATGTCTGGCTATGATGTTTGTAAGCGTATACGAGATAAGGGTGGCAGAATCCCTGTGTTGATGGTGACCGCTAAGGATGAAGTAGATGACAGGATTAAGGCGCTGGACGCCGGTGCTGACGACTACTTGTGTAAGCCCTTCAATGTTAGAGAGCTTCTCGCCCGAGTTCGTGCGCTCGTACGTCGTGCAAGTGTTGATCAGAATGGTGGAGATCACCTCACATTTGAATCGTTACAGGTTATTCGCTCTGAGCATCGTTGTGTTATTGATGCCCGTGAGGTTCACTTGACTGTGCGCGAGTTTGATTTGCTGGCTGCTTTGATGGATCGCCCGGGGCAGGTTTTTAGCCGTGCTCGCCTTATTGAGAAGGTGTGGGGTGAGGATTACTTTGGTGATGAGTCTGTTGTTGATACCTATATTAAATATCTCAGGGCAAAGCTCGATAAAACAGCCGCCCAGGGACTCATTCAGACGGTTAGGGGTGTTGGTTTCACTCTGCGTAGGGCTTGATTTGCTCCAAGACTCCAGTCTTGGAGCGTTTCGATCGCCTCCGGCCCTTGTAAGTTCCTGGCTCATAAGTCGTCTGGCGAGCCAGTGCAGCCCTCAAACGACTGATCATTTGAACCGCTCGGTGCTGAAGGCCAACTTTGCCAGATCAGCTAAATACGGTATGATATCCACTCCTGCTTGGATTATCCTTCTTTGACTTAAGATATTTAAGCCATTTTGTAACCGACTCATCGAGGTTTCCGCCAGTCACGCTCTTCATCTGTCCTTCTGGAATCGTGTTAAGAGCCTTTTCGAGCTCTTCGGTGAAGATCGCTGGCCTGGTGCTCGTTGCGTCTGCTTGTGTTTTGAAGATTTGAGTGGTCATTAGATTGCTCTGTTTGTGGTGTGAGTGTCGGGGTGATTGCCTCGACTCCTTCAAGATCGCAGGCTGTGCCGTGAGTGTCCAAATAACCCTTGGGTAAGCTCCGGGCGGGATTCGGTGAGTTTCCTGTGAAGTGCTCAGGATTCTTTGAAACGCATCATGAAGTAATCGGGCGAGCTGTGCGTGTGTTGCTGCTGCATCACTCAATGTGAGGCTGGCTGTCAGTTGTTACTTGATGTGGTTTGGAGTTATGCGTTGTTTGACCTGATGCCTTAGGCAGTCTGTGTTTCGCCGAGGCTGATGATAGCGATCCTGGATGCTAGGAGTTCATTGATCGGCTCAAGGATATGGATATGGCAGCGTAAAGGTCTTCGGTAGTTGCGTGCGATTCCTTGTCGACAAAGGATGGGGTTTCTGACGGCAGTTTTCGTTAGTGTCTTCTGGACGCTCTCTCAAGTAAGCAGTGTTCCGCTAGACAATAAGGAAGTTGGCGGCCTCCGTTTGCATATTTTAGTTCATTCTCAGACATCTCATGTCTGATTTCTTGAGGCTTTTTAGCGGATATCGTGAAATCTTTGGCTTTTGTCATCTCCTCAGCGGCTGTTGCTTTCGGCTCCTCCTGAAGCCTCGTGTCAGCCTTGAAGGCTTCCAGAATTGCCTTGAGTTGCTCTTGTGGCATCTGATAAGTGGGGTGAGTTGTTGTCCGTCATCGCTAGGCCTGCAGCGGTTACCTGCAGCCTCTCCTGGGGATTCCTTGGGGGACGGAGGGGCTTCCTGTCAAGCGTCCCCAAGGTATCCAGGTCACCCGATGTGGGTGCTGCCCAGGTTCATGAGTTCTACGCTTGGGTCGTATTCAGTGTTGTTGCCTCCGGTGATGATCGCCAGGTCTTCGTCTTTGATCATCTGCGCCTGAGCCGCCTGATCGGCACGCTGTTCTGCTGTTGTTTTGTTCATGGTTGGCCTCCTTTTGGGTTGGGTGTGTTGTTGAGGTGTGCCTTCAACTCCATCAGCCTTGCAGCGCGTTTGGTGGAGTGCTTGGAGGTTTTTGGTGGGTTGCTGGGATGGTTCTGGTGATTTTCAGGTGAGGTCTTGGGAGGCTTCTGGCTTCGATGGCCTGATCGGGCTCTGGTTTTCTTGTGCTGGGCTGTTGTTCTGCAGTTGTCAACGCAAGCAGCTTTGCCTGGAATGCCTCGGGCCTGCGCGCAGGCCAGTTGGGACTCGCTAAAGTGATTGGGTTCCGTCAGCAGTGATGTGGCGTCAGCGCACCTTCGGGTGAACGCCGCCGCCGAATGCATCGCCGGTTGACATCTATCCCCCAAGGAGGAGGTGCCCGTGAGTCACAGTTGTTCTAAGCAGGGTCTGCTGATCGCGGAGAACGCCGGCTGATTTCGGCGCCTGATTCCTAGATCATTCGGTTCCGCGACAGAGCGGACCCGGCGAGAGCCCCCGGAGAGCCAGTGTCAGCTGTGCTCTCCGGGGGCATCGTTTGTCTGGCACAGCTCAAGCCCGCCAGCCCAGCTGCGGCAGCGCCAGCCGGCGGCCTTGGCTTCGCGCAGCAGCTGTTGCTGGCGCTGGCGCGAGGAACCCCAGCCGGGATCGCGGGGATTGAGCAGCAGCGCATCCAGCTCCGCCACTGCGGTCTTGTCGCGGCGTGCCCTTGGAAAGCTCACCTGTTGGCGCTGGCTCAGCTGGGGCACCAGATAGCTGGTGGTGCTGAGGCGTGCCTCGGCTGGCACGGCGGCGATCGCCTCCCGCAGCGCCGGCAGCTGATCCACCCGCTCGAGGTAGGGCCCGGTGAAGAACCAGGGTTTGGCCAGGGCAGCCCAGCACACCACGCTCCAGCCGAAGCGTCGCCAGGGCACCGGCTGGCGCGGCTGCAGGGCCAGCCCATCGATGGCGGCCACCACGGCGATCACCGCAACGGGCAGGCTGTAGTGATGGATCAGGGTGCGCTGGGGCGCCTCCTCTGAAAGCACATTCACCAACACCAGCGGGATGGCCCCAGCCAGCACCGGCAGCGACACCTTCCGCCAGAACGGCGCTACCGCCACGCTGATCAGCAGCAGATACACCAGCCCACCGGCCCAATCCACGTGCTGGATCAGCAGATCGGGCCGGGTCACCAGGTTGAGCAGCACCTGATCGAGGCTGTCGCCCAGATAGGAGAAGAGGGCGCCGGCGGCCTTGGGCCCGGCATCGCTGCCCTTGAGCAGCGGATAGAGCCAGCGGTTGAGGAAGGCAAGCCAGCCCAGGGCCAGGCCGAGGGCGGCGCCCGCCCAGATCCAGCGGCGCCGCAGGGCCTGCTCGATCCCTAAACCCGCCACCACCAGCACCAGGCCATCGCGGCAGCCGAGCAGCAGCAACAGCAGCGCAAACCACAGCCAGGGCCGTTCGGCGCGGCTGGCCCAGTAGCAGCCGGCCAGAGCCGGCATCACCCACACCTCGGGGTGGAAGTCGAACAGGTTGGCGTTGAACACCACCGGCTGCAGCCACCACAGGCCGCAGGTCAGCCAGCAGAGCTTCGGGCTCAGGCCCGCCTGGCGGCCCACCCACCAGAGCGGCAGGGCGGTGAAGCTGAGCGCGGCGGCCTGGCTGGCCAGCAGCCACTGCACGCTGCCCAGAAGCCGATAGGGCAGGGCGGCGCCATAGAGGGCCCAGGCGCCGTGGTCGGCGAGCAGATGCACCCCCTCCATCGAGGAGATCGGCGGCAGGCCGCGGCTCACCAGCCAGATCCACTGATCGAAGAGGCCCAGGTCGTAGGCGTTGCTCTGCAGCAGGGCATGGCGAGCTGCGGCGCAGATCCACAACAGCAGCGCAATCGCCCCACTGGTGAGCCAGAGGTTGCGGGGCGGCAGGCTTCGGCTTTCGGGCATGGCGGATGCTCAGGCGCCGAGCTTCCCATAGGCTGCCGGCCCTGGCCATGGATGGCGGTGGGCGTGCGGGCGAAGCTGGCGGAGCTGATGCGCTATGGCGGCGTGGGGGTGCTGGCCGCGGCGATCCATGCCCTGGTGCTGCTGAGCGGTGAACGCCTGGGGGCGCCGCTGCCCCTGGCCAACCTGCTCGGCTTCCTGCTGGCTTCGGTTTGGGGTTATTTGGCCCATGCCCTGTTCACCTTCCGGGAACACACCGGCGGCAGCACCTTTCCGCGGCGCTGGCTGCTGATCCAAACGAGCCTCAACATCCTGGTGAGCTTGCTGCTGCCCGGCTGGCTGGGCGGCTGGGCCCGCAGCGCTGGCGGCACGCTCGTGCTGGTGTTCACCCCCACGGCGATCAACTACGTGCTCTGGTCGCTGGCGGCACGGCACAGCCGCGCCCGGCGCGCCCGCCAGGCCGCAGCAGGCCCGATTCGATTTCACGCCGATGATCTCGGCCTGCATCCGGCGGTGAACGCCACGCTCCTGGAGCTCTGCGATGCCGGCGCCCTCGATTCCGCCAGCGTGCTGGTGGCTGCACCGGCGGCAGCCGCGGCGGCCGAGGCCTGCGCCCACCGGCCCAACTTTGAGCTGGCTCTTCACCTTTGCCTGAGCGAGGGGCCGCCCGCGGCGGATCCGGCACGCATCCCCGAGCTTCTCGATGATCAGGGCCGATTGGCGCTGGGCTTCGGGCGCTTGCTGTTGCTCGGCTGTCTGCCGCCTTGGTGGCCGCCCCGCCAGCGGGTTGAGGCCCAGCTGGCGCAGGAGCTGGAGGCTCAGATCCGACGTTTTCAGGAGCTCTTCCCCACGCGGCCGCTGCGGCTGGATGGGCACCAGCACGTGCACCTCACGCCGCTGGTGTGGGGGCAGCTGCGCCAGTTGCCGCCTGCGTTGCAGCCGAGCTGGATCCGCAGCCTGCGCGAACCCTGGCCCTGGCGCGGCATTCCCCTGGCGCTGTGGTGGCAGGGCTGCCTGGGCCTCGGGCCGATCAAGTGGTTGCTGCTGCGCCTGCTTAACCGCGGCCGTGCCGCCGAGCTGGCCCGCCGCGGTATCGCCACCAATGCCGGCTTCTGCGGGGTGCTGTTCACCGGCCGGATCGATGCGGTGGTGGTGGCGGCGGCCCAGCGCCAGCTGCGCCCCAGCGGTGGTTTAGTGCTGGCTCATCCGGCCCGCGGCCTGCTCGCCGACGCGCCTGAGCTACAGGCCTATCCCCTCTCGCGCCGTTTCTACGCCTCCCCCTGGCGCGCCCGGGAAGCGGAGGTGCTGATGCGCCGCACCAGATAGGGCGGCCGCCGCTTGCTCTCTTCAAAGATGCGACCGATGTATTCCCCGAGGATGCCGATGCCGATCAGCTGCACCCCACCAAGGAACAGCACCGCCACGATCAGCGAGGCGTAGCCCGGCACATCGATGCCGTGCAGCAGCGTGCTCACCACCAGGAACAGCGCATACACCAGGCTGATCAGCGAGATCACCATGCCCACACCGATCCAGATGCGCAGGGGCAGCACCGAGAAGCTGAAGATGCCATCGAGGGCATAGCTGAACAGCCGCCGGGCGTTCCAGGTGGTGGCCCCGCTGCTGCGCTGCGGGCGGTCGTAGCTGATGTCCACGCTGCGAAAGCCCGTCCAGGGGAACAGCGCTTTGGAGAAGCGGGTGCCTTCGCGCATGTCGGTGAGGGCGCGCACCACCGGTTGGCTGAGCAGGCGGAAATCACCGGCGCCATCCACCAGCTGCACCGAATCGGTGAGGCGGTTGAACAGGGAATAGAAGCCGGAGGCGCTGAGGATCTTGAGGGTGGATTCCTGATCGGCGGCGCTGCGGATCGCCGTCACCATTTCGGCGCCCTCCTGCCAGTGGCGCACCATCTCCGGGATCAGCTCCGGTGGGTGCTGCAGGTCGGCATCGATCAGCACCACCGCATCGCAGCGGCCGCGCGCCTGATCCAGCCCGGCGAGCATCGCTGCTTCTTTGCCGAAGTTACGGGTGAGTTCGATCAGGCTGATCGGCAGGGCCCCGGGCTGATCGCGGCGGGCTTCGATCTCGGCGCGGATCACGGCGGCGGTGGTGTCGCGGGAGCCGTCGTCGATCAGCAGCAGCTGCTCCGCGACGCCCAGCGCTTCGATCGCTCGGATGAACTCCTGAATGCCAGCGGCCTCGTTGAAGCAGGCGGCCACCACCCAGAGGCTCGGCGGCTCGGCGGCGCTCGATGGCGGGGTCATCCGGTAGGCCCGATCGCTCGGACGTGAATGGCGTGCATCAGCAAAGCATTGGCGTTGTTAACGCAGTCTTAAGGTTCGATTCAGTCTTGGTGTACGCATGACTGCGGAGCAGCAGCGCACGATCCACACACCCTGGGGCAGCCTCACCCCGGCGGTGGATCTGGCGCCACTGGTTTACCTGCTGGTGCTCTACGGGCTGGTCTACTTCCTCCCCTTCGGCGTGTTCGAAGCCTGGGTCACCGGTGAAGACGGCCCCGTGGAGTGGCTCCAGTTCGCGGCCTACGCCGGGGCCTGTGGGTGCAGCCTGCGGGTGCTGTGGCTGCGCCGCCGCCAGTGGCGCTCGCTGCAGTGGCTGGCCTGGCTGCTGCTCACGCTGTTTCTCTTCTACGTGGCAGCAGAGGAGATCAGCTGGGGTGAGCGCATCCATGGCTGGGGTGTGGAAGCGTTGCGCAGCATCAACGCCCAGAAGGAAACCAACATCCACAACCTGCCGGCGGTGCAGAACTATCTGCATGTGTCGTTCATCAGTGCAGGGCTGTTCTTTGGCTATGCCGGCTGGCGCTGGATGCCCCGGATCGAAGCCTGGCCGGCTCGGCGCTACAGCCTCTATTTCCTGTTTGTGGCGCTCTTCTACACCTATTTCGATCTGAGCTGGATCAGCCACGCCGAGCGCATCCGTAACGATCAAGAAGGGATCGAGCTGCTGATGGCCGTGGGTCTGTTTCTGCACACGCGCTACTGGGCGTTCAAGCCTGCTTCGCCTCCCGCACAAGCTGCGTGAGCTGCCGTTCCGCGGCGGGAACAACGGGGCCACGGCGCTGCAGGATCACCACGCCATCGTTCACGGCCTGCACGCGATAGCCCTGCTGCGGCAAGGTTTTCAGCAGCCGCAGGCTTCGCTTGAGCGCTTTCTGCTCCTGCGGGAAGGCCGGCGCGTAGCGCTGTTGGTGGTTGAGATCCACGGCGACCCACTCCACGGGCCTGGGCTCGCCTGAGCGGGTTTGATAGGCCGTGTGGTCGGGGAAGCGCACCAGCACTTCGCGAGCCGCCAGGTGGGGAATCAGTTGGTTGCTGGCGGCAACGCTGGCCTCGCGAGGGATCAGCGCCAGGGCGGCATGGGCCTGCTGGGCGTGCTGCCATTGCTGCAGCGGTGAGCTGACCACCAGGGGCTGGAAGCTATCTGGCATCAGCCAGGAGAGGCTGCGATTCGGATTGCTGCCCAGGGTGAACAGCAGCGAAAGCACGATGCAGCCGGCCCACACCCGCCGCAGTCGCCGGGAGGCGAAAAGCTGTTGATGGCGTTCCCACCAGAGGGTGCAACCGGCAAACAGGCCTGGCACTACCAGATAGGTGTAGCGGATGTTGATCGAAAGGGGATTGTTCGAGCCCTGGGCCAGCAGCAAGCCAAGCAGCGGCAGCCCCATCAGCAGCCAGCTGTCGAGCGCGATCCAGGGGATAAACAGCAGGGGTAGGCCCTGGCCCGCCAGATAGAGCAGCGTTTCTCGCGGCGGGCTCAGCAGCTCCTGCAGCAGCACCAGCGGTTGCTGAAGCGCCAGCGCGGCGGTTTCCAGGCTGCTGGCCTGCTTCTGGCCCTGCAGGTACTGACCGAAGTTCTCCACCATGAACCGGCGGGAATTGTCGTGGCTGAAGAGCGGCATCAGCACGTTGGTGACAAGCACAACCCAGCCACCGCCCCACGCGATCAGGGCCAGGGCCAGGGGCCAGCGCGAGCGCTGCCGCACCAGCAGCCAGAGGCCGATGCCCACCAGCACCACGCCGGTGTCTTCCCGGATCAGGGGCAGCAGCAGCGCCGCCGGCAGGATCAGCGCCAGCCGCCGCTCCAGCAGACCCAGCAGCAGCACAAACACGCACAGCGGCAGCTGGCTGAGATCGGTGAAATTGCCCAGGGCGGGCCCGATCACCGCGTTGGCGCCGAAGAAGGCCAGGGTGAGCATCGCCGCCAGATCCGGCTCCAGCCGCCGGCGGGCCAGGCGGTGCAGCACCAGGCCGGCCGCAGCGATCAGAGCCACCTGCAGCAGCGGTAGGGCCCACTTGCCCAGTAGGGCCACCAGCGGCATCCACAGCAGCAGCGTGGGCGTGAAGTGCTGGCCGAGGCGGTGATAGCCAAGGGCGGGGAGCTCAGCGCCGTGCACCACGTTGGTGGAGAGCTGAGAGGAGAGCGTGCTCTCGAAGGGATGGCCGCCCAGCCCGTTCCAGAGCACTTGAAACAGGATGCCCTGATCCATCGTGGCGGCCAGGCAGTGCAGTCGCCACCACTGCAGCGCCCAGCCCAGCAGGGTGAACACCCCTGCGGCCAGCCACACCCGTTGTTCGGGGCTGAGGCGCTGGTTCATGGCTGCTTCAGCTGCTCAGACACGGATTGAACCGCTGCCGGCAAGCTGCTGCGCAGGGCGATTGGGCCGCGTGGGTCGAAGCAGAGGCTGCGACTCAGATCACGCAGGGCGAGCAGCACTGAAGCGGCGCTGGGATCGCTGGCTGGTGTGTCGGCCACCCGGGCGGCACCGCAGCTGCGCCAGCCGGCCAGCTGCACCACGCTTCGATACGCGCTGGGCCAGTGGCCAGGCCCCTCGAGCTGCTCCAGGCGGGCAAACCAGTGGTCGGCCTGGAGCGGCCGGTTCTGCAGCACGGCCAGCAGGGCCAGGCTCCAGAGCGCATCGCGATCGCTGGGGTTGCGCTGCAGTTGGGCGTGGGCCCATTGGCTCACCTCCGCTTGATAACTGAAGCGCGGATCCAGCAGGTGCCAAGGACCAATCGCCGCAAACACAGGCTGCAGGCCTCGGGGGCCCTGCTCGAGCCCGCGG
This sequence comes from Synechococcus sp. HK05, assembly GCF_019104765.1. NCBI lineage: Bacteria > Bacillati > Cyanobacteriota > Cyanophyceae > Synechococcales > Synechococcaceae > Synechococcus > Synechococcus sp. HK05. The sequence goes on from NZ_JAHRXJ010000007.1 coordinate 86,629, forward strand.
GCCAGGGCGATGAAGCGCTGCTGGAAGCTGCTGGGGGCTCCCGCGCCGGGCTTGCGGCGCCAGAGCTCCAGTTGGCGGCCCTTGCTCCAGGGCCAGGTCTGCACCGGTTCGTAGCGGCCGTCGCGGCGCACGGCACGGCTCAGGGTGCGGGCGGAAGGCCGGGTGGTGCCTTGATCGCCGTTGGCGATCAGCCACCACTGCCCCTGCTCTAGGGCCAGCTCTTGCTCGCCAGGGTTGCGCCCCAGCCGCCGCACCAGGATCTGGCCGCCCTGCTGGCGGCCCAGCAGGGTGAGGCTGTGCTCATTGAGATCGGGGCTGCTGCCGCTGATCAGCAGGGTGGTGGGGGCTTCGCCCACCTGCGCCCGCAGCTGCTGCATCGCCGCCACCACGCTGGAGGGTGGCTCGCGATCCAGCTGGCTCCAACTGGCCTGGGCTTCGATTCCAGCGGCGCTGAGCAGGCCCAGAGCCAGGGCGCCGCCGGCCCAGCGGCTCGAGCGCTGCTGGGCGACCCACTGGCCCAGGGCCCACCAGCCGCGGGCCAGCAGCAGCGCCAGCAGCGGCAGCACCGGAGCGATGTAGCGCTCGTCTTTGTTGGGGCTGAGGCTGGTGCAGAGCCAGCCGCTGATGGCAACGCCCAGCAGCCAGGCCCAGCCGGCTGGCCAGCGCTGGCGCCAGTGGCCCCGTTGCTGCCAGCCCAGCAGGGCTAGCCCCGCCAGGCCGGCGCCGAGGCTGGCGGCACCCAGCTGTTGGCTCCAGAGGCGGGGATACCAAATCAGGCTGCGGGGATCGAGGCTGCCGGGATCGCCTTCAGCCGCGCCGGAGCTGATCACAGCGCGCTCGGTGCCGCCGAGGGTGGTGATCCAGTTGTGCTGCAGCCAGGGCAGCAGCAGCGCCAGCACCAGGGCCAGGGCCGCCCAGGCCTGCCAGCGGCGCTTGGGCTGCCCCTGAGCTTGGCCGAAGCTCCACAGGGCTGGCAGCGCCAGCAACAGCAGGGCGCTCTGTTTGATCAGCAGGGCCGCGGCAATGGCACCGCTGGCCGCCAGGGCCTGGCTCCAACGGCCGCCGCCATCGCGCCGCTGCCAGCGCCACAGCAGCCACAGGGCCAGGCTGCAGCTGGCGGTGAGGGGCATGTCGAGGGTGAAGTCCACCCGCAGGGCGGAGAGTGCAGGCGCCAGGGCCACCAGGGCGGCGGCCAGCAGGCCAAAGCCAGGGGCCAGCAGCTGGCGGCCCCAGCGAGCGATCACCAGCAGCAGCAGGCCGTGCCAGAGGCTGAGGGCCCAGCAGGCGCCATCCACGCTTTCGCCGGCTGCGGCCATCACCGTGCCGCTCACCAGCGAAGCCAGCGGCGGAATCTTGGGAGAAAGATCCAGCAGCCCCTGCCAGCCCGGCCAGCCGCCGCCTTGCAGCAACCCGAGGGCTCGGCCGTGATCGATCGCGCTGTTGAGGTAATCGGCCTGATCCCAGGCGGGCAGCCGTTGATCGGCCTGCAGCCAGGCGCGATCGGCGGCGGTGGCGACGAGCCAGAGGACTACGAGCAGTAGCCACCACAGCCAGGGCGAGCGCTTGAACACAGGCAGCGGTAGGGCGGCGGACTAGGAGAAGTCTGCGCGAGTCGCGCTAAAGGGCCTATTTGGTATCGGTTGCTACATGCCATTGGGCTTTGTGGCACAGGAGCCCTGTGTTCCCCATGGCATGGCTTGCAAAATGGCCACACGGCGCGTTGCGCCCAATTCCTCTTTTGGTGTGAGGACCATGAAACTGTTCCAGAAGCTTCTTCTGGCGCCTGCTGCCCTGGGCCTGATGGCTCCCGTGGCTGCATCTGCCAGCGAACTCAACATTGCTGGCGTCAGCCAGTACGGCTCTGAGGAGCAGGTGACTTCGATCACCCAGTTCTCCGACGTGCAGCCCACCGACTGGGCTTATCAGGCTCTGAGCAACCTGATCGAGCGCTACGGCTGTGTGGCCGGCTACCCCAACGGCACCTACCGCGGCAGCCGTGCGATGACCCGCTTTGAAGCGGCCGCCCTGCTGAACGCTTGCC
>NZ_JAHRXJ010000008.1 GCF_019104765.1 Synechococcus sp. HK05
CTACATCACCGAGTGTCTCGGCTTTCAGTTCCGCGTGGCCTCTCGGCCACCCGTTGAACCTACAACACCGATTGCTCGGGGTTTTCGGTTCCTGCGGCGTTCGCCTCTCGGCTCCCGCGCAGTCCAAAACCATAACACCTGCTGCCGGGATGGTGTCAACCCCTACAGCAGGGGATGACGAGACCGCTTGCCATTTCTAGGGTTTAGGGAAGTCAGGCCCTGAGGCTGGAGGTCGAATGGCCAGGCAGTTCAGCCAAGAACGCCTACGGGTACGCCCCAGCTCCCGTGAGGAAGCGGTGGTGAGCGCTGCGCACGAGCACTTTGAGCGCACCCTGATCCGCATCCGTGGCGAGCTGGTGGGATCGATGGCAGCCCTCAGCCACCCCGGCGGGAAGGATCACGCCCTCAACTACGACGAGGTGTTCCTGCGGGACAACGTGCCCGTGATGCTGCTCCTACTGGTGCAAGGACGCTTCGCCATCGTGCGGAACTTCCTGGAAACCTGCCTGGAACTCCAGAGCAGCGCTTATCAGACCCGCGGCGTGTTCCCCACCAGCTTTGTAGAGCAGAACGGTGAGCTGGTGGCCGACTACGGCCAACGGTCCATTGGGCGGATCACCTCGGTGGACGCCAGCCTGTGGTGGCCAGTGCTGTGTTGGCTCTACGTGAGGCGCAGCCGCGACTGGGACTTCGGATCCAGTCAACGGGTGCAGCGGGGGGTGCAGCTCTTACTGGATCTGGTGCTGCACCCCACCTTCGAAGGCACGCCGGTGCTGTTTGTTCCGGACTGCGCCTTCATGATTGATCGCCCCATGGATGTGTGGGGAGCACCTCTCGAGGTCGAGGTGTTGCTCTACGGCTGCCTCAGCAGTTGTTGCCAGCTGATGGCCCTGGCCCAGAAAAGCCACAACAGCCGGCTCCTGGAGCAACGCCTGGTGCTCACCCGCGAGTGGAAGCACGACCTGCGGCGCTATCTGCTCAAGCACTACTGGGTGACGAGCAAAACCATGCAGGTGCTGCGGCGGCGGCCGACGGAGCAATACGGAGAAACCCAGGCCCTCAATGAATTCAATGTGCAGCCGCAGGTGATTCCCCCCTGGCTGCAGGACTGGCTGGAAAACCGAGGCGGCTACCTGATCGGCAACATGCGCACTGGCCGACCCGACTTTCGCTTCTACAGCCTGGGCAATTGCCTGGCCTGCCTGTTTGAACTGATTACCGCCCCCCAGCAACGGGCGCTGTTTCGGTTGGTGTTGCACAACCGAGAACACCTGATGGCGCAGATGCCGATGCGGATCTGCCATCCACCGCTGGAAGGGGACGAGTGGAGCGAAAAAACCGGCTCCGATCCCAAGAACTGGCCCTGGAGCTACCACAACGGTGGCCACTGGCCCAGCCTGCTCTGGTACCTGGGCGGCGCCCTGTTGCTGCACGAGCAGCGCTACCCCCAGGCCGATGTGCTGCTGATGGGGCAGATGCGGGCGATGCTGGAGGAGTGCTACTGGATGCAGCTCAACCAGCTGCCCCGCCAGCAATGGGCTGAATACTTCGATGGCCCTACCGGAACCTGGGTGGGCCAGCAGGCCCGTACCTACCAGACCTGGACCATCGTGGGCTTCCTGCTCCTGCATCATCTGCTGCGGGTGAACCCCAGCGATGCCGCCTTGCTGGACATCAACCGTGACTGACCGCCGCTGAGCAGGCATTAAAAAACCCCAGCCGTAGCTGGGGTTTTGAGATCAAGGGATGAACCCGGTGAGCTCGAATCAGAACAGGCCCAGGGTGAGGGACTTGTCGATGGGCAGAGCAGCACCGATGCCGAGATAGATGGTGAACACGGTGCCAAACAGGAAGGCAGCCATGGCCACGGGACGGCGGAAGGGGTTCTGGAACTTGTTGAAGCTCTCGATGAAGGGGATGAGCATCAGACCGAGGGGGATCATGGTCTGAAGGGCGATACCCAGCAGCTTGTTGGGAACAACCCGCAGGATCTGGAAGACCGGGTAGAGGTACCACTCGGGAAGGATTTCCAGAGGAGTAGCGAAGGGATCAGCTTTGTCACCCAGCATGGCCGGATCGAGGACAGCCAAGCCCACCAAGCAGGCGAGGGTGCCCAGGATCACCACCGGGAAGATGTAGAGCAGGTCGTTGGGCCAGGCCGGCTCGCCGTAATAGTTGTGACCCATGCCCTTGGCCAGCTTGGCCCGCAGCTTGGGATCGCTCAGATCAGGCTTCTTGAGGACGTGCATGGAAGTGACCGGTGAAGTGGCCGTGTTGAAGGAAGGCTAAGAGCCTTGAATGAGCCGCCGCAGCGACAGGGAGACCATGACCCGGGATCGCAACAATGCGAAACCCGGGCCGAGGCAACAGATCAGAGGGGACCGGAGATGCCCTGCTTCCGGATCATCAGGAAGTGGATGAGCATGAACACGGCCAGAAGCCAAGGCATCACGAAGGTGTGCAGGCTGTAGAAGCGCGTGAGGGTGGCCTGGCCAACGCTCTCACCACCGCGGAGCAGTTCCACCATGAAGTCGCCCACCACAGGCACGGCAGCAGGAACGCCGGACACGATCTTCACGGCCCAGTAACCCACCTGGTCCCAGGGAAGGGAGTAACCCGTCACACCGAACGACACGGTGATCACGGCCATGGTGACGCCGGTGATCCAGGTGAGCTCACGGGGGCGCTTGAAGCCACCGGTGAGGTACACGCGGAACACGTGGAGGATCAGCATCAGCACCATCATCGAGGCGCTCCAGCGGTGCACGGAGCGGATCAGCCAGCCGAAGCTGACGTCGGTCATGAGGTACTGCACCGAGGCATAGGCCTCAGCCACGGTTGGCTTGTAATAGAAGGTCATCGCGAAACCGGTCGCGAACTGGACCAGGAAGCAGACCAGGGTGATGCCGCCCAGGCAATAGAAGATGTTGACGTGGGGCGGCACGTACTTCGACGCGACGTCGTCGACGATCTCCTGGATGTCCAGGCGCTCGTTGAACCAGTCGTAGACGGGCGATGACTTTCCGCCGGAGGCGGGCGATGAATTCGCCATGCAGCGAGAGGGTTTGGTTGGCAGAGTCTACCGATCACCTCCGGGGGCCCGTGAGCGCTGCACAGCCTGTGACACCGATGGCTCAGCGCATCCGCCAACGGGCGTGGGCCCTGCTCTGCAGCCTTCTGCTGCTGAGCTGGAATGCTGCTCCTGCCTGGGCTCTGAACGACGGCCAACAGCTCGTCGTGGAGAGCTGGCGGCTCGTGAACCAGAGCTACGTGGATCCCGATCGCTTCGACACGATCCACTGGAAACGGCTCCGCCAGAAGGCGCTGGAGCGTTCCATCCAAAGCAGCGCCGATGCCTACGACGCCATTGATTGGATGCTCGCCCCCATCGGCGACCCTTACACCCGCCTGTTGCGACCCAGCGATTTCACGGCGCTCAAGGCCAGCACCCAGGGGAGCGTGAGCGGCGTGGGCCTGCAATTGGGGATCCGCCAGGACGACACGACCGTGGTGGTGATCGCTCCGCTGGAGGGATCACCCGCCGCCGAAGCCGGGATCGTGAGCGGCACCGAACTGGTGCGGGTGGATGGCACCGCCACGGCAGAGCTGGGACTGGAGAGCACCGCGGCGCGGCTACGTGGGACAGAAGGAACGACTGTTCTGCTGGAGATCAAGCCGCCTGAGGGCCGGGCGCGGGAGGTGGAGCTGCAGCGCAGGCGGGTGGATCTGCTGCCCGTGCGCCAGCGACTGATCGAGCATGACGGCCACCGGTTGGGCTACCTGCGCATCACCCAGTTCGCCGAACCGGTGCCGCAGCAGGTGGCCTCCGCCCTGAACGCCCTGCAAGAGCAAGGCATCGAAGGACTGGTGTTGGATCTGCGCAACAACTCCGGCGGCCTAGTGAGCGCCGGGTTGGCCGTAGCGGATCAACTGCTCGATGGCGCTCCGATCGTGGAGACCCGCAACCGCGACGGATTCAGTGATCCCCAGCAGGCCAACCGCGGACTGGTGTACGGCGGCCCGATGCTCACCCTGGTGAACGGGGGCACCGCTAGCGCCAGCGAGATCCTGGCCGGAGCCTTGCAGGACGATGAACGCTCCCCGCTGCTCGGTAGCCGCACCTTCGGGAAAGGCTTGATCCAAACCTTGATTGGCTTGGGGGGCGACGGCAGCGGCCTGGCGGTGACCGTGGCCCGCTACGTGACCCCCAGCGGCCGAGATATCCAGAACCTGGGCATTGAGCCGGATCAGCGGCTACCCGAGCCCGAACCGCTCGACCCCGGAGGCACGGGGGATGCCTGGCTCAGCCAGGCGCTTGATCAACTGCAACGGCAGCTGGAGCCAACACTCTGATGGGATCGCGCACCTATCACGACCCCCTGCATGGAGCGATTCGCCTCGATCGCGCGCAGCCGGCGGAAGCCCTGGCCATTGCCCTGATCGATACCCCCCCGTTTCAGCGCTTGCGCCGCATCCGCCAACTGGGGCCGGCCTACCTCACCTTTCATGGGGCCGAATCCAGCCGCTTCACCCATTCGCTCGGGGTGCTGGATCTGGCGCGACGGGCCCTGCGGGAATTGAGCCGGTTTCGGCCCGAACTCGAGCAACACGCCGGGCTGCTCTATGCCGCAGCCCTCCTGCACGACGTTGGCCACGGCCCCCTCAGCCACTCCGGCGAGGAGATGTATGGACTGCACCACGAGGCCTGGTCGGCGCGGCTGATCCGCGAGCACCCGAGCCTGCGGGAGCCGTTGGAGCACTACGCCCCTGGCACCGCCGAGGCCGTGGCGGATCTGCTGGAGCACGGCCGCTCCCCCTGCCCGGCGATCAAAGCACTGGTGAGCAGCCAGCTGGATTGCGACCGGCTCGATTACCTGCTGCGCGACAGCTACAGCACCGGCACCCGCTACGGCCAACTGGATCTCGAGCGGATCCTTTCCAGCCTCACGCTGGCGCCTGACGGCAGCCTGGCCTTGCACCCCAAAGGCTTGATGGCGGTTGAGCACTACTTGGTGGTGCGCAACCTGATGTACAGAAGCGTGTACAACCACCGGCTGAACGTGGTGTGCAACTGGCTCCTGAGCCGCTGCATCGCCGTGGCCCGCCAACTGGGGCCGGAGCAGGTGTGGGCCGATGGGGTGATGCAGCGCTGGCTCTGGCATGCCGATGCCCTCAACCTCCACGACTTTCTGGGCAATGACGACCACCGCACCGGTTACCACCTGCAGCGCTGGAAAGAGGAGGGGCCGAGCGAACTGCAGGTGCTCTGCCAACGCGTGCTGGATCGCCGGCTGCTCAAAGCCAGTGATGTGAGCCGGCTCAGCCGCGAGCGGCGCCTGGAGCTGCTGGCCCTCGCCCAGCGCCTGAGTGAGCAGGCCGGGCTGCAAGGCGATCTGTGCTGCGGCCTGCAAAGCCAACGCAACCGCGGGTATCACCCCTATCGCGGCGGGCTGCGGCTCTGGGATGGCCAGCACCTCACCGCCCTGGAGCAGCGTTCAAGCCTGGTGAGCAGCCTGAGCACCCCCACCGAAAGCGCCTGGCTGATTCATCCCCCCGAGGTGACCGCCCCCCTGCGGCAGCAGCTGGCCCTGGAAGCCGGCGAAGAAGCTTCTTAAGTTGCTGGCTATGCAAGCCGGCCCCCACCACCTGGAGCTGATGCCCCAGGCCCTCAGCACCGCCTCACCGCTGGAGGAGGTAGTCGCCTGGCTCAACCGCGAGAGCACGCCCGGCAGCCTTTGGCTCCACTGCAACGACCGGGTGCTCACGCTTCCCGACTTGCAGAGCATTCAGCAACGGCTGCGCGAAGCCGACATGGAGCTGGTGGGGGTGCAGGCGACCACAGCCCTCGGGCTGGTGGCCGCCGCATCACAGGGACTGGACACTGGCTTGACGCGAGCCAGAGCCAAACCGGAGGCTTCACCTGGCGAACCCCCAGCGCTCACCATCCATCGCGGCACCCTGCGATCGGGCGACCATCTCGAGGTGGAGGGATCTCTGCTGGTGCTCGGTGATGTGAATCCAGGAGCGCGGGTGAGTGCCGGCGGGGATGTGCGGGTCTGGGGTCGCCTGCGTGGCGTCGCCCACGCCGGCAGCAAAGGCGATGGCACAGCCCGAATCGTGGCACTGCAGCTGCGGCCGCTGCAGCTGCGGATCGCGGCAGCCGTCGCTCGTGGCCCCGAGGATCAACCGCCTCCAGGCTTCTGTGAACAGGCTGTGCTGCGCGGCGGAGCGATCGCGATCGAACCGGCCGAGCCGCAGTGGCCCGTTCAGGCAGAACGCGTCAGCGATTAACCAGTCCCAGTGCTCCCATCAGGCCAGCGATGGCCATGAACCAGAGCGGTGAAATCTTGGTGCGCAGCATCAGCACACACACCACCAGCGACACCGCATAGGCGGGCATGTCGTGATCGGAAATGCGCAGGATCTTCAGGCCCACCGCAAACAGGATGCCCAGGGTGATCGGCCCCAGCCCGCGCTCAAACGCCACCCGCCAGGGGCTGTGGCGCAGGCGATTCCAGCTGAGCGCCGCCACCACCATCAGCAGGGTGGACGGCAACAGGATGGAGATCTCCGCCATCAATCCGGTTAACACTCCCCAGAGGGGGCCTTCCTGAACAGCCGCTCCCATCCCCAGCAGGCCCACGATCATTGAGCTGGGACCCGGCGCTGCCTCAGCGATGGCATAGATCTCCGCAAACTGGCGGGAGCTGAGCCAGCAGTACTGATCCACCGCCATGTGGTGGTATTCGTTCAGCAGGGTGTTGCCGCCCCCCAGCGAAAACAGCGACAGACGCAGAAAGTCGCCGATCACAGCGAACAGCTCCCGCCAATCACCCAGCTGCACGGCCTGGCAAGCGGCTGTTGCCGCAACGCTCGCGCTCATGGCGTCTCCTGCCGGGGCCAGTACCAGGCCATCGCCAACGGCCCGGCCACCAACACCAGGGGCACCAACCGCACATGAAACACGGTCATGGCGATGAAACTGGCGCCGGCCAACACCATCGCCACGGGATCGCGGGCGTAGGCCCCGGCGATCTTGAAGCCCATCGACAGGGCCATGCCAGCGGAGGCTGTGATCACCCCGGCCAGCACCCGATCCACGGCCAGGGTGGCGTGCAGGTAGTAGTAGCCAAGGCCCAGCAACATCAACAAGCTGAACGGCAGCAGCAGGATGCCCAGTAGGGCTGCGATCGCACCGGTGAATCCGCGGAAGCGGCTGCCGATATACACCGCCATGTTGATCTGATTGGGCCCAGGGAAGAGACGCGCCACCGTGAGGCCGGTGATGAATTCTTCCTTCCCCATCCACTGGCGCTCTTCCACCACGATGCGCTCACTCCAGGCGGAGAGCCCCCCACCGAAGGAGGAGAGGGCCACTTGCTGCATCCCCAAAAACAACTGCAGATGGGTGGGCCTTTGGGCGTCTTCAGCCATCAGTTGTGGACAAAGTGGGGATCGGGCGCGAGTTCACCGTGCTCGTGATAGCTGGGATCGAGCGGGTCAGGAGCGCTGTATTTCTTCGCAGCCTCCCAGTCGGCCTCGAAGGTGGTAGCCAAACGACGAATCACCTTGGGGCAATCGATTTCGATCCCGAGCTCACGGCGCACATCGAAGGCGCTGCGATCGATATTCATCGATCCAGTCATCGCTGATTGGCCATCCACCAGGATCAACTTGGCATGCAATTTGAGCTGTTTCTGGCGGCGAATCTTCACGCCAAACAGCTCCATCACCCGCAGGGAGCTGAAGGTGTCGTACACATCCCAATCGCTGAGGCCATGCTTGCCGCCGCAGAGCACCCGCACCTTCACGCCGCGCTCCCGCGCCGCCACAATCCGCTCGAGGATCACGGCATCCACGAATTTTGGGTGCTGAATCCAGAGGGTCTTGCGGGCGGCATCGATCACGCGGGCCATCTGACCGCGGCTGTGGGCATTGCTCCACACCAGCCCCACATCGAGACGCGGTTCAAAAAAGCTGCGATGCCAATCCGCCTCAAAGCCAGCGCGCACCTGTTCGATCACCACCGGGTCGTGGCTGATCACGCCGTAGTCGCGGGTTTCAGTGAAGTATTTCTCCGAGAGGTTGAACGTGGCGATCAAGGCGGCATGGCCGTCGATCACGATCGATTTCTCGTGGGTCACCGGGAAGCATTCGCTGGTCCACACCACCTCGATGCCGTGGCTCTGAAGGAGCGCGAAGGCTTCATCGTTCCAGCGATCGCCGCCGGAGGTGTGGGGATTGAGCATCACCCGCACCCGGACGCCGCGCTCGCGGGCACGGAAGAGCGCTTGCTCGATCTGCTCACTCTGCAGCTTGAACTGTTTGAGCAGCAGTTCCTCGCGGGCCTGATCAAGCAGCTCCACCACCGCGGCGCCGCCGTCGTCGGGCATCACAAGCAGACGCTGCTGACCGCTAAGGGCGGCGACCATGACTCAGATCTGGACGTAGGCCTGTTCTAAAGGGCGTCCCAAGCCTTTGCCCAGTAGGAGCGACACCAAGCCAAGCCGGGAAATGGCCTTAACCTGCCTCGATTCCAGACCATGCCCGTGACCACCTCGGGGAGCCGCTCCATCCTGATTTGCTCAGGCAAGGGGGGCGTGGGGAAAACCACGCTCACCGCCAACCTGGGCATCGCCCTGGCCCGCCAAGGCATGCGCACCGCCGTGCTCGATGCCGACTTCGGCTTGCGCAACCTCGACTTGCTGCTGGGGCTTGAGAACCGGATTGTGTACACAGCCCAGGAAGTGCTAGCCGGCAACTGCCGCCTGGATCAAGCCCTGGTGAAGCACAAGCTCGAACCCAACCTGGCGCTGCTGCCGGCGGGCAATCCACGCATGCTCGAGTGGCTCAAGCCCGAAGACATGCAAACGATTGTGGGCATGCTGCGCGAGAGCTTCGACATCGTGCTGATCGACTGCCCCGCCGGCATCGAAGACGGCTTCAAGAACGCCGCTGGCGCAGCGGAAGAGGCGATCGTGATCACCACTCCGGAAGTGTCCGCCGTGCGGGACGCTGACCGGGTGATCGGCCTACTCAACACCCGCGGGATCAAGCCGATTCAGCTGGTGCTCAACCGGGTGCGGCCCAAGATGATGGCCAACCAGGAGATGCTCGCCGTCGACGACGTGACCGACATCCTGGCCCTGCCGCTGCTGGGGCTGGTGCTGGAAGACGAACAGGTGATTGTGAGCACCAACCGCGGCGAACCACTCACGCTCAACGGCAGCAGCTCCCCTGCCGCTCAGGCCTACAACAACATCGCTCGGCGCGTCTGCGGGGAAGACGTGCCCCTGATCGATCCCGCCAAGGTGCGGCGCGGCCTGCGGGCCAAGCTCGGCCGCCTGATGCAAACCAAGATCTTCTGAGCCGATGACCCTGCGCGATTTCATCAACAAGCTGCTCGGTCGTCAGCCCGCCAGCGCCACCACCGCCAAGCAACGGCTGCAGCTGGTGCTCGCCCACGACCGCAGCGACCTCAACCCCGAGCTGCTCGAGCAGATGCGGCGCGAGATCCTCGAGGTGGTGAGCCGCTACGTGGAGATCGACATTGAGGAAGGCGACGTGAGCCTGGAAACGGAAGACCGCGTGACCGCCCTGGTGGCCAATCTGCCAATCCGGCGCACCAAGTCTCTGCCCGTTCAAGAGCAGCCCGAGGAGGAGGGGGAAAGCGATCCGGTGTGGACCGCCAGCCAGGCCTGAGGGGAATGCTCAGGGCATCGCGCCCACAACCGCCATGCCCTCCCACATCCTGGCCGCCGTGACCCCGGCCGAAGATCAGGTGCTGCAGCAGCTGCTAAAGGGCCGCAACAACCGTTCCATTGCCGCGGCGTTGGTGCTGAGCCCCCGCACCGTGGAGAACCACATCTCCCGCCTGCTGGCCAAAACCGGCTGTCAAAGCCGCACCCAACTGCTGCTCTGGGCTCTGGCCGAGCGATAAGCTCCTCGCCGGAGGAACACCTCCGTTGCCGGCTTAGCTCAGTGGTAGAGCAGCGCTTTTGTAAAGCGAAGGCCATCGGTTCAAATCCGTTAGCCGGCTTGAAGGGATAGGGCGTTTCAGCCACCAGGCGGAATCCTGGAGAATCGGCTGGATTCGCCCCTCCGCCTTGAAGCCCACGCGGACGCCCTTCCCTCTCCAGCGGCGTGAGCCCCAGCGCAGCGTGCTGATGGCCGCTGGGCTGTTTCTCCTGATCGGCCTGCTCCTGCAGGGCTGGCGGCTCTGGAGCCTGAACGCCACCTACGACCAGGGCCTGTTTCTGCAGGAGATCTGGAACGGCCATCTGGGGAAACCGTTTGAAAGCACCCTCGCCTCCGAACTCTCCACGCCGGTGCTGGTGAACCGCGAGGCACTGCCCACCTTGGGGTATTACCACCTCGGGCAGCACTTCACGCCGTTGTTGATGCTCTGGCTGCCCCTGGTGCTGCTGCTGGGGGTGTGGAGCCTGCCGCTGATCCAGGTGGGTTTGCTCACGGCCGGTGGGTTGGTGCTTCACCAGCTGGCCAAGGAAGATCTGGAGCCGCGCCTCGCTAACTGGATCGCCATCAGTTACTTCTGCGCGGGGATCGTGATCGGCCCAACGCTCGAGAACTTCCACGATCTCTGCGCCATCCCGCTGCTGAGCTTCAGCCTGTTGCTTGGGATTCGGCGCAGGAATCCCTGGCTGTATGGCGTCCCAGCGCTGCTGCTGCCGCTGGTGCGGGAAGACGTAGGGCTGCTGAGCTTCAGCTTCGGCCTCTGGATGCTGGTACGCCAGCGGCAGGCCTGGCGCTGGGCCGGACTGGGGCTGTGCCTCTACTCAGCGCTGATGGTGGTCACGATCACCAATCACGTGATGCCGCTGTTCGGCAGCGAAGTGTCGGTGCGGTTCATGGATGAACGCTTCGGCCAATTTCTGGCGGCTCAAAACGGGCGGGGCTCCACACTGGATGCCCTGAAGGCGATGGTGAGCCAACCGCTGCTGCTGCTGCAGGAGCTGGTGCAACCCATCGGCCCCACGTTCAAATTCCTGATCACCCTCTGGCTGCCCCTGGCCTTTCTGCCGGCGGCTGGCGTGGATGGCTGGCTGCTGATGGCAGGTCCGCTGTTCGTGGCGCTGAGCTCCCAGGGGGGCAATGCCCTGGCGGTGAATCTGCGCTTTGTGCTGTATCTGGTGCCGGGGGTATTCGCCGGCGGCATCCTCTGGTGGGCCCAGCATCCGGCGCTATTTCATGAGCGTTGGCTGAAGCGGCTGTGGCGCACGGCTCTTGTGCTGTCGGTGCTGTTCACGATCACCGGCAACCCGCACCGCAGCCTCTCGGCGCTGATCCCCGACAGCGTGCAGCCGTGGGTGTACATCTCCCCTTGGCGACAACTGCAACGGGGCGCCGAAACCCGTGAGCTTCTGCGCACCATTCCTCAGGACGCCAGTGTTGCTGCCGAAACCCACCTCGTGCCTCTCTTGGCCGAGCGGCGTGTGCTGCTGCGCTTTCCGGAAAACAGCGCCTACACCGATGAACAACAACAGGAACGGCCTGCCGAGTGGATCGTGAGCCAGCCGGGTTTCAACGCTGATTACGCCCCAGCGTTCCGCCGCAACGGCGCCTGGGTTCGCCGCAGCCAGGAGAAGACTCAGGCTCTGCTGGCCAGTGGGAACTACCGCGTGCACCGCTGCAATCAACGCGGCATCGTGCTGCGCCACCTGAGCGCTGCGGCTGATCCCAAGGGTGAGCCCAGCGCCGAAGCGGGAGCCAGCTGCGTGGGTCAGCAGTTTGAGAAGGCCCGTGCTCAGATGCAGCGCGAAGGCGACGCCTCAAAGCGTTAAACGCAAACAAAAAGCCCCCTTGCGGGGGCTGAGTGAAACGGATCGAACCAGGGAACGATCAGAGAGCGTTACCGCGGGGCAGAACCTCTTCAGGGAAGACGAAGTTTTCGTGCGGCTGGTCAGCCGGTGCCATCCAGGCACGCAGACCTTCATTCAGAAGAATGTTCTTCGTGTAGAAGGTCTCGAACTCGGGGTCCTCAGCGGCGCGGATTTCCTGCGACACGAAGTCGTAGGCACGCAGGTTGAGAGCCAGGCCGATGATGCCGATGGAGCTGGTCCACAGACCCATCACCGGCACAAACAGCATGAAGAAGTGCAGCCAGCGCTTGTTGGAGAAGGCGATCCCGAAGATCTGGCTCCAGAAGCGGTTGGCGGTGACCATCGAATAG